>NZ_PIZC01000004.1:0-5545 GCF_019325145.1 Actinomyces sp. 594 | reverse complement strand
TTGACGAGCAGCTCGCGGGCCTGTGCGAGGTCGTCTACCTGCCGCGCACGCCGGAGATCTCGACCACCCAGATCAAGAACGACATGCAGAACAACTGAGACTCCAGCAAGGACGCTGACATGAAGCTGATCTCCAATGTCCGGTTAGGGCGGTACTACGAGCATCGCAGCAACTTCGCGCGTGCGCGCGAGTACTACCAGACTGCTCAGAGGAACTCTGAGGAAGGATCGGCGTTTGCGCTCGGCAACCTTGAGTACCGGCTGAAGAACTACGAGGCCGCGGTGCCTCTTCTGCGTGCAGCTCTGAAGGCAGATCCCACAAACTCCGTGGCGGAGAGACGCCTCGCTTTTAGTCTTGAGAAGACTGGTGCGTGCGCTGACGCTGTTGCGTTGGTAGATGCTCGGGCAAAGGCTGGTCAGCAGACAAATAGCGACAAGCTTATCGCTGCGCGCCTGCACATGCGTCAGGGAGAGGTGGCGCGCGCCCGTGAGTATTACGCTGCAGTAGTACAAGACCTTGCAGATCCGAAGGTAGATATAGAATACTTGTCTACTTTTACTAAGAAGGATCCCGCTTGGCTGCGTGCCAGCGCGATGGCCGAAGTTGCAGAGCGTCACTCAGATAACGCCGAATGGCTATACAACTATGCAACCGTGCTCGAAGATGCCGGCCAGCTTCCGGCGGCTGCAGAGGCCTTCGAGGCGTCGGCCGCGCTAAGCGGAGGAAGCTGGACGTACTACCGTGCCGGATACGCGCACGAACGCGCCGGCGACCGGGCGCGATCCCGGCACTGCTATTTGATGGCCCAGGATCGTGACCAGAAACTGGACGCCAAGAAGTGGGGCCTGGGTGTCTTCCACGAGGAGGGGCGGCACTACGACGCCGCAGCGGAGACGTATCGCAACGACGCGGCAGCTTCGCCCGAAGTGTGGCGGCGGGCCGGGCTACTTTATCGTGCGGCAACGATGAAGACCATGCTGTGCGAGTTCCCGGAAGCCGCACAGCTACTGAGGTCAGCGGTCAATCTGAGGCCGATGAACACGGAGTGGATCGAAGACCTCGCAATGGCCCTTCAGCTTTCCGGTGCCCGTGATGCGGCTTTGACGGAGTATAGGAAACTACTCAATTTACTGGCCGAAGACAATCTGACGGGACAGCAATCCAGGATACGCACGCTTCAGCGAGAGATTAGCCGGTGTTTTGAAGACGCTGGCTACTATGCGGCTGCCTACGAGGCGTTGCGGGAATCCATGGGGCTCGCACCTTCGCGTGCGCTTGAGCCTACCAAGCAGACAGAAGCTGCTTCCGATATAGCGGGCGTACCCTCGTGGATCCCATCAGCTGAGTTCCCGGACGAGGCAGATGTTATACGCAGCGATTCGGGTGTTTCTCAGGTTGATCCAGTCGAAGAACCTATCGCGCCTCTGCGCTTCTTCGGTTCGACCGATCGCCGTGGCCATGAGGAACGTGCGCGTCTGGCCGAACGTGCGGGAGATACAGCAACGGCTATCGAGGAATATCGCTATGTGAGCCTGCTCAGCCACCCGTTGGCGGCTAAAACCGCAGACCGTTACGCGGAACTGCTCGCAGACACCGGTGACTTCCGCGGAGCTGTAGGCGTGCTCAAACGGACTACCACGTTCAATCGGGCGCTGCCAAAGGTGGTTGATACTCCGCGGACTGGGACCTATACCGCACAGCTGGCAGCGTATGTCGAGTGGTCGGAGGACTGCGCGGTGGAGGATGATGTCATTCTCTATGAGGCCAACCTCGGAATCTCAATCGACTGTAGCCCGCTTGCGCTGTGCCGGGAGATCCTTCGATCGCACCCAGGCGAATTCCTGCATATTTGGGCCGTTGATGAGCATGCCGTACTCCCGGAAGACCTCGCCGATCGTGCCGACGTGATCGTCGTCCGGAAAGACTCTTTGCAGTACACCAGGCTTCTCGCGACCGCCAAATACCTGATCAATAACTCCACGTGGCCGACATACTTTACTCGGCGTCTCGAACAGCGGTACCTGATGACCTGGCACGGGACTCCGCTCAAGACGCTCGCGAAGGACATGCAAGAGCCACTGGTGCATCTCAACATGGCCCGGAACTACCTCCAGGCCACCTATGCGATTTTCCCGAACGAGCACACTCGGTCCGTGATGATTAACGGGTGCGATGTCAACGGCTTGACCAAAGCGAGAATCGAGATCACGGGCTACCCGCGCAACGACGTGTTGGTAGAAGCCGCCGGCGACACCCACTGTAGCGGGGCAAGGCGAGCGTTGTTCGCTCCCACCTGGCGTGAGGACTCCGAGCTCGAGGAGCAGGTACAGACGCTGCTGGCAATTCGTGATGCGCTAGCGGATGCGGGATATGACACCTATCTGCGCGCCCATCACTACGTAGAACAAGCGGCGTTGAGGATCGACCCGACGATCGAGTTTGTCCCCAGGCATGTTTCCACCTACGATCTTCTGCCGGACATCGACCTCCTTGTCACGGACTTCTCATCGATATACTTCGACTTCGCCTTGACCCGGCGTCCCATGGTGTTCTACGTGCCGGATTGGGACCGCTACGCCGAGAACCGGGGTGTCTACTTCGATCAGTCGCATCTACCCGGCATAGTCTGCGACAACCTGGAAAGCCTACGCGCAGCTATATCGGCGCCTAAGGTTGACCTGGTGGAGCGTGAAGCATT
This sequence comes from Actinomyces sp. 594, assembly GCF_019325145.1. Classification (NCBI taxonomy): domain Bacteria; kingdom Bacillati; phylum Actinomycetota; class Actinomycetes; order Actinomycetales; family Actinomycetaceae; genus Actinomyces; species Actinomyces sp. 594. The sequence continues at coordinate 2,847 of NZ_PIZC01000004.1, read as the reverse complement.
CATCGCGGAGTTTGGTCCGGCCGATGACGGGCACTCATCGGAACGTGTAGCAGAGGCGTTCCTGGCGTCCCGAGACGAGGCATATCCTCAAAGAGACTTGGGCGGAGGATCATCTGGCTTACTTGTCCGCCAAAGCTTGATTCCAAACGGCATGGCGAGTTCCTTCGTCAACCTCATTACCGTGCTAGCCGACCAGGGCACGTCACTGACGGTGCTAACGGAGGGGCGTCCGGTGCAGAATGAACCTGGGCGCGAAGAGACGATGCGCAAGCTCCCGGCAAATGTGCGTGTGATTGGCAGGGTCGGTGCGCAGCCGAGATCCTGCCTGGAGGTGCACGCCCAGCACGTCGCCCATAAGTTGGCGTATGCTCCCGGGCCGGGGCTCGACTCGGTGATTACCCGCCTGTTCGTGAGAGAAGGGCTCAGGGTTCTTCCCGGTGCGACCTTTGACGCCGTGATCGAGTTTGACGGATACTCCGAGTTTATGGCCCGCTTGGTTCTCGGTATCGCGGACAGCAAGGCCTCAAAGGTGCTGTATCTCCACAATGATATCCAGGGCGAAATAGAACTTCGGATGCCTGAGCTATCCGCCGTAGTGAGCCTGATTCCACGGTTTGACCATGCGGTCTCTGTTTCCGCGGGGCTGATGGAGACAAACGCAAGGCGTTTGCCGCAGGCGCACGGCATTCCCGACGCCAACTTTACTTATGCGCGGAACGTGATTGTTCCTGACGTCCTTGAGCGACTGGCAGATGAGCAATCGATTGATGGATTCATCGATTGGTGTGGCGATTCGAGACCGCTATTCGTACACGTCGGGCGTATGTCCCCGGAGAAGAACCACGGATTCTTACTCAATGCCTTTGCGAGTTTCCGCAAGGAATGCTCGGATGCGCGTCTGGTTCTTCTGGGGGACGGACCATTGCGGCCGCAGGTTGAGGCGCAGATACATGGCCTTGGGATTGAGCAGGCGGTGTTCGTGCCGGGGTGGGTAAGAAATCCGTACCCGATACTCGCACGCGCGGATGCGATGTTGATCCCGTCTCTCCATGAAGGGCAGCCCATGGTCATCCTGGAGGCACGGGCCTTGGGGACCGCCGTAATTGGTTCTGATATCGACGGAATAAGGGCAATGGGGCCGGACGGCGCGCAGAGGATCCTGCCTCTCGAGCATGACCTCTGGGTTGATGCTATGCGGCGCTGGAAAGAATGCCGAGAGGCTGCGGCTAGGTTCGAGAGCAGAACGTACTCCACTGATGCTATTCGCGAGTTCTGGCGAGCTATCGGTCGGTGCGGCGTAGAGAAGGGTTCGGCTGCTGCAGCGGAAGGGATATATGATCAACGGGGGTAGTACCGGGAGGGGTATTCGTAGGGGTGTGGAGGATTTTCGATGCGCGCGCGTAGTGGGTGCGTGCTAGGGCGGCTCCTGGGTACCGGGCCGGTACCAGCTGGTAAATCTGGACGTGATGGCGCTGCGCCACAAACACCAGCCAGGAGTTCCTGCTGAGGTCTTCGACGTCTCCCAGCCCACCGCCTCCCGCATCATCAGCGCCTACGCCACCCTGACGCCTACGCCCTGGGGAACGGCGTGCTTGCAGTGGAGGACATCGACCCCATCCAGGTGCAGATTGTGGACGGCACCCTGCTCAAGACCTGGGACTGGAAAGGCGCACCTGGCCTGTTCGCAGGCAAGTACCGCACTGCCGTGCGTAACGTGCAGGTTGCCCGTGCCCGTTTCGGCGCTCTGGCACGGGTGTCCGACCCGCTGCCCGGATCCGCGCACGACGCCGCCGCGCTGGGAACATCGGGCCTGCTGGACGTCCCGCCCGAGTGCCTACCCGGCGGGCAGGCACCGCCAACGCTTACTGGCGACGGGGCTCCACCGGGCTGGGCATGACCACGCCCGTCAAGAAGCTACGCGGGCCGCGCCCGCACGAGACCGACATGTCCTACAACGCCTCGGCCGACCGCATCCGCTTCGTAGTCGAAACAACCATAGCCGCCCTCAAGACCTGGCGCGTCCTGCACTCCGGCTACCGCCACCCCATACAAGCCTTCCTAACAACCATCACCGGCATACTCACCCCCACCTTCACGTACACCCCATGAATAACCTTCCAGGAATCAGGTTTTACGGTATCTAGCGTTCGGTTGTCTACCTTGGGTCTTCTCGGGTAAACGGGTTAGCGGGCGTTGTCTGCCCTGCAGTGGTGCGGCAGCGGTGGAACGGCGTTGTGGGTGGTTACAGGTGCGAAGACGCTGGCCGATTCGGCCACGGGGAAGGCGGCGGCCAGTTCCGGTGCAGCGCACAGGCGCCGCTTCCAGGTGCCCGACAACCCGCGGTCGGCTCACCCTTGCGGCCGCGAAACGAACTAGCCCCTTTTTTTGGGCGGCCGCCGGATTTATTTTCAGGGCCCTTGCTGCCACATGGGTGATCCAGAGATGCGATAGGTGGGAGCGGGCTCAGGCGGGAGGGCGACGGCGGTCCGACGTAGGTAACAAGCCACATACTAGAGAGCGTCGGATGGATCGTTCGCGAGCCGGGATGGTGTGCGGACCCGTTGGCGGTCTACTGCGGGTGCGAGGTCGCCGTCGGCGCTCGACCATCGCGGCTTCACCGCAGGTCAACGACGAGCCGCAAGCGGGACACCGAACAGCCGGGACTCAGGTAAGCTTTCTTCATTCGCGACCTTCGTGCTAGTTACGATTTGGCAAGCACGCGGTCGCGAGCGGCTCCCCATCACCCATGCGAGGACTCATGAAGCGCGTCATCACTTACGGCACCTACGATTTGTTGCACTACGGGCATATTGAGCTGTTGCGTCGTGCGAGGGCGCTTGGCGACTA
>NZ_PIZC01000066.1:49421-64662 GCF_019325145.1 Actinomyces sp. 594 | reverse complement strand
GCTCCCAACCGTCCCAAAACCCATGAGACTCAACCGTCCCAGAAGTCATGAGACTCAACCGTCCCAGAAGTGTGGAGACAGCACAGTACCGTAGGGGTACGTAGCGTCACCGAAAGGTACGAACCGTCGACCAGAACGTACGAACCGTCGCCACGAGGTACGAACCGTCACCCCGAGTTACGAACCGCCAACTGGAACACCAACCAGAACATACGAACCGTCGTGCCGACATACGAACCACCGCGCCAGCGCAGCCCCGAACACCAACTGCCACTCCCCGCACGCCACCTAGGTAGGGGCCGCAGAAACCGGACAGGCACAGCTTCACCTGAGCATCGGCGCGCACCCCCGTTGGCAGCGCCCACCGGTCCTTGACCCGGTCGTGCAAGGCCGCCGCGCCACCGGGCTTCAGGGTGCCGTCGGCGCGGGCGTGACGGCGACCGGTGTGGTGAGCACGCGGCCCTCACCGACCACGCGGCGCGCACCGGTGATCTCAACCGCGAGCGGGTCCAACCGGTCCTCACTGCTGGTGCCGGCGGCGAGCAGGATCTGGCCGGGTTCGACAATGCGCCGGTGGTCGGTGCCGGTGAAGGAGGTGCGGTCGGCGTGCACTGTGAAGGTGACGCGCTTGGACTCCCGCGCCTCCAGGTCCACCTTGGCGAAGCCGATGAGGACCTTCAGCGGACGGACCACTTCGGCCACCGGGTCGGATAGGTACAGCTGGACGACTTCGGCCCCGGGGCGGTCGGAAGCGTTGGTGACCGTGACCGCGTAGTCGACCTGGCCGTCGACGTCCATCCGTGTGGCGGAGACGGCGGGGTCGGTGAGGGTGAAGCTCGAGTAGCTGAGCCCGTAGCCGAAGGGATACAGCGGGGTGGGGTCCAGGTTGGAGATGCCGTCGGCGTGCCAGGCGAGTGGTGCCGCCAGGTAGGTGCCCGGCTGGCCGCCGCGACCATTCGGAATGGCGACGGGCAGCCGCCCGGAGGGGTTGATGGCACCGGTGAGCACGCCGGCAATGGCGTCGGCGCCCTCCACGCCAGGCATGAAGGCCTGCACGATGGCGGCGCAGCGATCGGCGTACTCCCCCAGCGCGTAGGGGCGCCCGGTTACCAGCACCAGCACGGTGGGGGTGCCGGTCGCCAGCACCGCCTCCAGCAGCTCGCCCTGGCGTCCGGGCAGGCCCAGGTCGACGACGTCGCAGCCCTCCCCGGAGGTGCCCCCGCCGAAGAGCCCGGCGATATCCCCGAGAGTGACGATGGCGACGTCGGCGGCCGCGGCGGCGGCGACAGCAGCATCGAAGTCCTCCACGCGCCCATCGATGAAGCCGACGCCCTGGTGGAAGGTGGCTTCGCCGGGGCGGGCGGCACCCAGCGCGGTGGGCAGGTCGCGGATGTCCAGCCCCGTGGTGCGGCCGCCGTCGCGGCTTAGCACGTGGTTGGGGAAGGAGTAGCAGCCCAGGAAGGAGCGCACGTCCTCCCATACCGGACCGGACACGGCCACGCTCGCATCGGGGTTCAGCGGCAGCACGCCGTCGTTCTTCAGCAGAATCACGGACTCCTCGGCCATCGCGCGGGCGACGGCCCGGTTGCCGGGCGAGTCGAGGTCGCGGTCCGCCTCGACGCCGGTGGTCGGGTCCCAGTCGGCGTCGAGCAGACCCAGCTCGACCTTCTGGGTCAGCACCCGTGCCACGGCGGTGTCGAGCTCGGTCTCGGTGAGCAGGCCGGCGTCCAGGGCGGCCTCCAGGTGGGAGTAGCAGGTGGTCTCCGGCAGTTCCACGTCCAGTCCGGCACGCACCGCGAGCGCGGCGGCGTGGGCGTAGTCCCCGGCCACGTGGTGCATGGCCTGGAGGAAGCGCACCGACCAGTAGTCGGAGACCACGGTGCCGGTAAAGCCCCAGCGCTCGCGCAGCACCTGCGTGAGCAGGTGGCGGGAGGCTGCCACGGGCTCGCCGTCGATGTCGGAGTATGAGTTCATCACGCTGGCGACGCCGCCCTCGCGTACAGCCATCTCGAAGGGAGGCAGCATGATGTCCTCCAGCTCGCGCGCGCCCATGGACACCGGCGCGTGGTTGCGGCCGGCCTTCGAGGCCGGATAGGCGACGAAGTGCTTGAGGGTGGCGTGCACTCCCTGGGCCTGCAGGCCGCGCACGTAGGCGGTGCCGAGCGTGCCCACCAGGTAGGGGTCCTCCCCGCAGGTCTCCTCCACGCGCCCCCACCGGTAGTCGCGCACCACGTCCAGCAGCGGGGCCAGGCCCTGGTGGACGCCGACGGCGTGCAGGTCGGCACCGATGCGCCGCGCCATCTGCTCCACGAGCGCGGGCCGCCAGGTGGCGCCCCAGGCGATGGCGGCCGGGTATACGGTCGCCCCCAGCGCGGTGAAGCCGGTCAGGCACTCCTCGTGGGCGATGGCCGGAATACCGAAGGCGTTGCGGGATACGACCTCGCGTTGGAGCCGTGCCAGCTTGGCGGTGCCGTCGGCGACGCTTACGGGGTCCGTGCCGTAGATGCGGGTCAGGTGGCCCAGTCCGCCATCGATACTCTCCCCCCATCCCTGGCGCCCTACCGCGAACGCGTCGGCCATGGGGGCCACCTGGTGAGCGGTGTCCGCGGGGCCCGCCTGGCCGTCGAGTTCTCCGGCGCCGGCGGGTTCCGGTGCGGGGACGGACTCTTCCTCATTGCGCTCCCAGAAGGAGGCGAGCTGGTGGATCTTCTCCCGCCGGCTCATGGCCGCTAAGAGGGCGGTGGCACGCTCGTGCGCGGGCAGGGAGGTGTTGTTCCAGGTGTTCACGGTTGGCTCCAGGTTGCGGTGGTTGACGGTCGGCCCCGGGTCAGCCCTTGACGGCGCCGGTCAGGCCGCCGACGATGCGGCGCTCGAACAGGCTGAAGACCACGAGGGCGGGGATCATGGACAGTGAGGTGAAGGCCAGGACCTGCGCGGTGTTGACCGAGTGCTCGGAGGCGAAGGCCTGCACCCCCAGCGGGAGGGTGTACTTGGAGTGGTCGGTCAGGATGAACAGCGGAAGCATGTAGGAGTTCCACGAGCCGACGAAGGTCAGGATGCCGGTGGTGACCACGCCGGGCGCGGACAGCGGCACGACCACACGCCAGAAGAACCCCATGCGCCCGCAGCCGTCCAGGGAGGCCGCCTCCTCCAGCTCCTTGGGGATGGCGCGCAGGAAGGGCACCAGGATGATGACCGTCTGCGGCAGGGCAAAAGCGATGCCGGGGATGATGATGCCGGCCAGGGAGTTCATCATGCCCAGGTTCTTGATCAAGATGTACAGCGGCGTGATGGCCACGGTCATGGGGAACATGAGTCCCGCCGCGAACAGCATGTACAGCGCGCTGCCGCCCTTGAAGGGGTAGCGGGCGATCACGAAGCTGACCATCAGCCCCAGCGTTACGGTGCCGATGGTGCCGCAGGCGGCGGCGATGGTGGAGTTGCCGACCTGCAGCCAGAAACCGGAGCTGGTCAGCACCACCCGGTAGTTGTCCACCACCCAGGGGTCGGGCAGGCCGGCGGGATCGGCGGTGATCTGGGAATTGTTGCGGAATCCGCCGAGGATCACGTAGGCGACCGGGGCGAGCAGGGCGGCGATCACCAGCGCTGCCACCAGGTAGACCGCGGGGCTGGCCCATTCGGGCTTGGGCTTGGCGGCGCGCCCACGGCGGTACTTGGCGCCGGCCGCGGACTCGGCGGGGGCCAGGGGCTTGAGGGACGTTACGGCGGCGGTCATCGGCTGCTCCCGGTCAGTGCGCCCTCGGTGTCGCGGCGCAGGACGAATCGCTGATAGGTCAGGGCGATCACCAGGGAGATCAAGAACAGCACCACGGCGACCGCGTTGCCGTAGCCGTAGTTGCCGCTCATGCGTCCGTTGACCACCATGTAGGTGGCCATGGTGGAGGTGCCCGCGGTGGAGGAGATGTACTGCCCCCAGATGATGTAGACCAGGTCGAACAGCTGCAGGGAGCCGATGATCGACAGGAAGCCCCACATGCGCATGGTCGGTCCCAGCAGGGGGATGGTGATCTTGCGCTGGATCTGCCAGTAGGAGGCGCCGTCGACCTTGGCGGCCTCGGTCAGCTCCTCGGGGATGCCCTGCATGCCCGCCAGGAAGATGATGACGGCGAATCCGGCGTACTTCCAGGTCAGGATGAACAGCAGGACGGTCAGTGCCGTCTTGGGGTTGGAGATCCAGTCAGTGGCGAGCGCCCCGAGCCCGAGCTTGCGCAGCATGCCGTTCACGGCGCCGTCGGTCTGCAGCATCAGCCCCCAGGCGGTGCCCGCGATGACCTCGGAGATCACGTAGGGGATGAAGATGAGAACGCGGATGAGCGACTGCCCGCGCATCTTCTTGTTCAGCAGCAGCGCCAGCAGCAGGGCGAAGGGGCCCTGCAGGGCCAGTGAGCCTACCACCACGATGGCGTTGTGCCGCAGCACGTTGTGGAACTCGGGGTCGGTGAGGATGGTGCGGTAATTGTCGAAGCCGACGAAGTTGGTGGGGACGCCGAAGCCCTTCCACTTGAAGAAGCCGTAGTAGGCGGCCATGATCACCGGCAGGATGACGAAGGTCAGGAACAGGATGACGGCCGGGGCGGACAGGGCGGTGATCTCCACCCGGTCCCGCCAGGACAGGGCGCTGGGGCTCTTCCTCTTGACTCTCCGCCTGGCGACGGCGCCGGCACCGCTGACAGGCGCCGAGCTTGCAGCTGTTGTCATTGCGCTGGTCTCGTTTCGTGGGTTGGCCGCGGCGCGCCCGGGCGCGTGCGGGGCGCGCCGCGGCCTGCTGGTTGGGAAGTTGGGTGCGGACTATTCCTTGGCGGCGGCCGCGGTCATCGCGTTGACGATGCCCTGGGCGTCGCCCTTGCCCGCCAGCATGTCGACGACGGCGACGTTGAGCGCGTTGCCGATGTTCTGCCCCAGGGAGGTGTCCAGCCACACCTGGGAGTAGGCGGCGTCATTGTTGGCCTCCACCTGCGGCAGCAGCGCCTCCTGAGTGATCACGTCCTGCGCCTTCTCGTTTACGGGGATGGTCTCGAAGGCGTCGGCGTAGGCCTCCTGACGCTCCTCGCTCATGAAGAAGTTGAGGAACTCGGCGCACAGCTCCGCCGGGGCGGTGGAGGAGCAGGCGTAGCCGTCAACGCCGCCCATGATGGCGGTGGGGTCGCCCGCGCCGCCCTCTACGGCCGGGAAGGGGAACCAGCGCAGGTCGGGCAGCGGCTCCTCGTCCGGGGTCAGTGAGGCGATGACGCCGACGTTCCAGGTGCCCATGAGCTCCATGGCGGCCTGGTGGTTGGCCACCATGCCCGCCGAGGAGCCGGCACCCTGCTGGGCGGAGGTGGTCAGGAATCCGCTGTTGAAGGGCTCCGTGGCGGCGAAGTCCGCCAGGTCCTCGCCGGCGTCCACCCAGCACTGGTCGGAGAAGTCCAGCTCGGACAGCGAGGACTCCAGCACCTCCTGGCTGCACTCGCGCAGGGCGAAGAAGTAGTACCAGTGAGCCGCCGGCCACGCATCCTTGGCCCCCAGGGCGATCGGGGAGGTGCCGGATTCCTTGAGCTTGGCTACGGCGTCGGACAGCTCCTCCATGGTGGTGGGCGCCGCGGTGATGCCGGCGGCCTGGAACAGGTCCTGGGAGTAGTAGATGCCGCCGGGCTGGAGCGAGGTGGGCATGGCATAGATGCCGTCATCCACCGTGTAGGCGGAGAAGGCGCCCTCGGGGACGTCGGCCGCCACGGACTGATCGATCATGCCGGAGATGTCCAGGACCAGGCCGGCCTCCACCATGTCGCGGAGCTTGCCGCCACCGCGGGCGAGGAAGACGTCGGGGCCCTCGCCGGCGTTCTGGGCGGTCTGGAGCTTGCCGTCCAGGTCCTCGTTCTGGATGGCCTGCACCTCCACGGTTACGCCCTCGTGGGAGGCCTCGAAGTCAGCGGCGATGGTCTCCCAGTACTCCGAGCCGGGGCCGGTGGTGGCGTTGTGCCACAGGGTGAGGGTGTTATCGTCACTGCTCGCGCCGGATCCTGCGCCGCATGCGGCCAGCGCCAGCGAGGCGGTCAGCACGCCGGCCAACACTGCGGCGACGCGGCGGCGGTAACGTTCCGGTTGGGGGCGGTGTGCGCTGAGCTTCATCATTGAAACCTCCAGGTACGGCCACGTCCGATCAGGCTGATCGAAATATTTCGCGAATCCGTCTGACACATTTAGTATAGCGGCGCACATTATCGTGTCAACTGCCGTCGCCGCCGGCCTCCAACCACCCCTCCACTGTCAACCACACACGCACCCCAAGGAGCTGCCATGGCCCACTTCGACCTGCCGCTGGCCGAGCTGGAGGACTACTCCCCCGAACTGCCCGAGCCGGAAGACTTCGACGCCTTCTGGGCGCGCACGCTCGCACACAACCCCTTCGACCCCGACGGCGTCAGTTCCGCCCCCGTGACGACGCCGCTGCGCACCCACCGGGTCCAGGACGTCACCTTCGGCGGTTACGCCGGGGATCCCATCCGCGCCTGGCTGATCACCCCGGCCGACCAGTCCGTACCGCTGCCCGCCGTCGTCGAGTTCCTCGGCATGGGCGGGGGCCGCGGCCTGCCACAGGACAACCTGGCGTGGGCGGCCGCCGGCTACGCACACCTGGTGATGGACACCCGCGGACAGGGCTCGCACTGGGGCTCTGGGGGCGAAACTCCCGACCCGCACGGCACCGGTCCGGCCGCGGCCGGATTCGCCACCCACGGGCTGCAATCCCGCCAGGAGTACCTGTACCGGCGGCTGTTCGTGGACGCCCACCACGCCGTTGAGGCCGCCGCGGCCCTGCCGGAGGTGGATGCCGCCCGCATCGCCGTCACCGGCGTCTCGCAGGGAGGGGGCCTGGCCATCGCCGCGGCCGCCCTGAACCACCGCGTCATTGCCGCCATGCCGGACGTGCCCTTCATGTGCGCCCTACCCCGCGCCCTCGGGCTGACGGATGACCCGCCCTACGCCGATATTGCCGGCTTCCTGGCCGTGCACCGTGACCAGGAAGCGCAGGTGCGCCACACGCTCGCCTACTTCGACTGCGCCGTGCTGGGGGCGCGGGCGACCTGCCCGGCCCTTTTCTCCACCGGGCTGATGGACACCACCTGCCCGCCTTCGACCGTCTTCGCGGCGCGCAACCGGTGGGGCCGGGCAGGCAGCGCGGACCCGGCGCGGCCGGAGATCCGGGTCTACCCGTTCAACGGCCACGAGGGCGGCGAGTCCTACCAGTGGCGCGAGCAGGTCGCCTGGCTCGCAGCGGTGCGCCGGGGCCGCCGGTAGTGCTGCTAGCCTCCGCATACACGGCGGGCTCCAGCGGCCCTGAGGGGAGGAAGACGTGGAACCTCGGCAGCGAGTGACCCTGGACGACGTCGCTGCGGCGGCCGGCGTTTCCAAGTCGGCCGCCTCCAAGGCACTGAACAACCGCGCCGACGTCTCCGCCGCCACGCGTGAGCGCGTCCTGGCCGCCAGCGAGGACCTGGGCTACGTGCGCCCGGAGACAACGCCGTCCCGCACCTACCGGCCGATCGCGATTGTCTCCGACGACCTCGCCACCGCCTACACCATCGAAGTACTCAAAGGAGCCGCGACCGCCGCGCTCGACGCCGGAGTCGCCCTGCACACCACCTACACGCCCGAGCCGGCCGAGCGCGCGTACCCGGTGCCCTTCGAACCGGAGTGGTTCACGCTGCTGAAGGCCACCGACTACCTCGGCCTGATCGTGCTGACCTCCCCGCTCACCCGTGAGCAGCACGCCAGCGCCAGGCGCATCGGCCTGCCAGTGGTGCTGATCGACCCCTCCGGCGAGCAGGAGCGCGGCATCGCCTCCATCGGCGCGACCAACTGGAACGGCGGGGTGGACGCCACCGAGTACCTGATCGGGCTCGGCCACGAGCGCATTGCCCTGGTCGGCGGCCCGGACGACTCGGTGCCCGCGCGCGAACGCCACCAGGGCTACCTGTCCGCGCTGCAGATGCACTCGCTGCCCGTCCACGCAAACCTGATTTCCTCCGGGACCTTCACCTATGAGACCGGCCTGCAGCAGGGGCGTCGGCTGCTGCGGCTGCCGGAGGGGGAGCGTCCGACCGCGGTCTTCGCCGCCTCGGACACCACCGCGCTGGGCATCTACGAGGCGGTTCGTGAGGCCGGGCTGCGCATCCCGGAGGACTTCAGCGTGGTCGGCTTCGACGACACGGAGATGGCCGGCTGGGCAGCGCCGCGGCTCACGACGGTGCGTCAGCCGCTGTTCCGCATGGGGCAGGAGGCCGTCCGCATGATCGTGGACAACCACCACGGCCGCCCCATGCTGACCACCACGCCCGTGCGGCTGAGCACCCGCCTGGTCGTCCGCGACTCCGCGGCGCCGCCCCGGTAGCGGGGCCCGGCTTGCCACCGCGGGCGGTGGTGAGCCGGTGTCGCCCCACCACCACCCGCGTTTCGGGCCGATCGCTGCTGCGCGCCGCCTAGGCGGTCACGGCACGGCGCTTGTTCAGCAGGTCGAAGGCGACGGCGCCGAGCACCACCAGTCCCTTGATGGCCTGCTGGTAGTCGATGCCCACGCCCAGCAGGGACATGCCGTTGTTCATCACGGCCATGACCAGGCCACCGACGATGGCGCCGACGACGGTGCCCACGCCGCCGGTGACCGCTGCCCCGCCGATGAAGCAGGCGGCGATGGCATCCAGCTCAAAACCCTGCCCCGCCTTGGGTCCGGCCATATTGAGCCTGGAGGTGAAGATGATGCCGGCCAATGCGCACAGCACCCCGTTGTTGACGAACACCCAGAAGCGGACCCAGGGGACCTTGACGCCGGACAGGGCCGCCGCCTCCTTGTTGCCGCCGATCGCGTAGATCTGCCGGCCAATGACGGTGCGCCCGGCCACGAAGGAGTAGATCAGGATCAGCGCCGCCAAGATGATCAGCACGTAGGGCGTGCCCTTGTAGGTGGCGATCTTCCAGGCGAAGGCCATACCGATGATGCAGACCACCACGATGCGGCCGATCCACAGGCCGCGCGAGGTCACCGGCACCTCGTTGGCGATGGAACGGCGCCGGTTGCGCACCTCGGAGAACACATACGCGGCGAGCGCGATGGCCACCAGCAGCAGCGTGAATACGTCATATCCGTAGCCGCCGAGCAAGCCGTTGAGGTATCCCGAGGAGATCTCCCGGAATCCGCCGGGGAACGGGGAGATCGACAGGTTGTGCAGCACGATCATGGTCAGGCCGCGGAAGATGAGCATGCCGGCCAGCGTGACGATGAAAGCGGGGATTCCTACGAAGGCAATCCAGAATCCCTGCCAGACTCCGACCAGCAGGCCGGTGAGCAGCGCGGCAACCACGCCCATCCACCAGGGCATGCCGTGGTTGACGGTCACGACGCCGGCCACCGCGCCGGTCAGCGCCACCACCGAGCCGACCGAGAGGTCGATGTCCGCCATCAGGATGGCGAAGAGCATGCCGATTGCCAGGACCAGTACATAGGCGTTCTGCACGATGATGTTGGAGACGTTCTGGGAGGAGAGGATCTGGCCGTTAGTGGCGACGGCGAAGAAGGCGATGATTACCACCAGGGCCACGGCCAGGCCGCCCTGCCGCAGGTTCGTGCGCAGAGCGCCCGCGAGCGCTGAAAGTGTATTTGACATTAGGCTTCCTTGATTTGAGTCATGTAACGCATGAGGGTCTCCTGGGTGGCGTCTTTGCGCTCCAGGTCGGCGGTGACGCGCCCTGCTGACAACGCGTAGATGCGATCGCAGATGCCCAGGAGCTCGGGCAGCTCCGAGGAGATGACCAGTACCGCCTTGCCCGCGTCCGCGAGCTGGTTGATGATCTGGTAGATCTCATACTTGGCGCCGACGTCGATGCCGCGGGTGGGCTCATCGAGGATGAGTACGTCCGGCTCGGCGGCCACCCACTTGGCGAGCACGACCTTCTGCTGGTTGCCTCCCGACAGCCCGCCGACGACGGACTCGATGGTGGGGGCCTTGACCGCCATCTGGCCGCACAGCTCGGTGACGACGGCTCGCTCCCGGTGCAGGTCCAGCACGCCGCGCTGGGAGAACCGGCGCGGGGATGCCGAGGACACGTTGCGCCTGATCGACTCGATGAGGTTCAGGCCGTAGCGCTTGCGGTCCTCCGAGACGTAGGCGATGCCGTTGGCGATCGCCGAGGCCACGTCCTTGATCTCGATCTCGCGGCCGTCCTTGAGGACCCTGCCGCTGATGTCGCTGCCCCAGGAGCGCCCGAACAGGCTCATGGCCAGCTCGGTGCGCCCGGCGCCCATGAGCCCGGCCAGTCCGACTATCTCACCGTGCCTGAGCACCAGGTCGGCGGCGTCGACGACGGTGCGCGACGGATCCGCGGGGTGGTGCACGGTCCAGCCCTCGAGCCGCAGCGCCTCGTCGGCAATGTGCGGGATGTGATCGGGGAATCGCTGGTCCAGTGTGCGGCCCACCATGAGGCGGATGATCTCGTCCTCGTCGACTCCGCCCTCGCGGTGCATGTCGAGCGTGGCGATGGTGTGCCCGTCGCGGATGATCGTCGTGGAGTCGGCGATCTGCCTGATCTCACCGAGCTTGTGGGAGATCATGATGCAGGTGATCCCGCGCTCCTTGAGCTGCCGCATGAGGTCGAGCAGGTGGGCGGAGTCGTCGTCGTTGAGGGCGGCGGTGGGCTCGTCCAGGATGAGCAGGCGCACGTCCTTGGACAGGGCCTTGGCGATCTCCACCAGCTGCTGCTTGCCCACGCCGATGTCCTGGATGCGCGTGGCCGGGTTCTCCGCCAGCCCCACGCGGGCCATGATCTTCTGCGCCTCGGTATTCGTGCGGTGCCAGTCGATGACGCCGCGGGAGGAGCGCTCATTGCCCAGGAAGATGTTCTCGGCGATGGACAGGAAGGGGCTGAGCGTGAGTTCCTGGTGGATGATCGCGATGCCCGCGCTCTCCGACGCCTTGATGTCGGAGAAGCTGACTTCCTGGCCGTCGAGCAGGATCTGCCCCTCGTAGGTGCCGTGCGGGTGCACGCCGGACAGCACCTTCATCAGGGTCGACTTGCCAGCCCCGTTCTCCCCGCAGATGGCGTGGATCTCGCCGCGCCTGACCGCGAAGTTGACGTCATCCAGTGCCACCACTCCGGGGAAGCGCTTGGTGATGCCCCGCATCTCAAGAATGTTGTCAGCCGCCATGGTGGTTCCCCGTTCCCCGCGCCGTTGCACTCCAGCCGGCGCGACCGCTGAAGGCGATGGAGGTCACTTGAGCTCGTCCTCGGTGATGTAGCCGGTGTCGATCAGCGAGCTGCGGACGTTGTCCTGGGTGATGATCTCGGACTTGAGCAGGTAGGAGGGGACGACTTTCACGCCGTTGTCGTAGGTCTCGGTGTCATTGACCTCCGGCTCCTGGCCGCCGAGCACCGCGACCGCCATCTGCACGGCGGCGTCGGCCAGTTCGCGGGTGTCCTTGAAGATGGTGGAGTACTGCTCCCCCGCCATGATGGACTTGATTCCCGCTACCTCGGCGTCCTGGCCGGTGACCGTGGGATAGGGCTGGGAGTCGGTGCCGTAGCCGGCGCCCTTGAGGGCCCCGAGGATCCCGATTGACATCGAGTCCAGGGGCGATAGCACGCCGTCAACCCGGCTGCCGTCGGAGTAGGTGGAGGTGATCAGGTTGTCCATGCGGGACTGCGCGGTGGCGGCGTCCCAGCGCATGGTGGCCACGGTGTCGAAGGACGTCTGGCCGGACTTGACTGCAATCACGCCGCTTTCGATATAGGGCTGGATCACGTCCATGGCGCCGTTGAAGAAGAACGGGGAGTTGTTGTCATCCGGGGAGCCGCCGAACAGCTCGATGTTGTAGGGCATGTCCGGCTTTACGCCGGCGTCCTCGCCGTCGGCATTGAGAATGCCCATGCCGATGAGCAGGGAGGTGCCCATCTGGGTGCCGACGTCGTAGTTGTCGAAGCTGGTGTAGTAGCTGACGTTCTCGTTGTCGCGGATGAGCCGGTCATAGGAGATGACCGGAATCCCGGCCTCACCGGCGGAGTCCAGCTGCCCGGACAGCGCCGTGCCGTCAATGGGCGCGATGATGAGCAGGTTCACGCCCTGAGTGATCATGTTGTCGATCTGGTTGGTCTGCGTGGGGATGTCATCCTCCGCGAACTGCAGGTCCACGTTGTAGCCCAGCTCCTCCAGCTGGGCCTTGATGTTGGAGCCGTCCTTGATCCAGCGCTCGGATGACTTGGTGGGCATGGCGACGCCGATCTTGATGTCCGCGGCCGCCTTGCCCGCGGTGTCGCTGCCGGAGCCGCCGCCGGCGCCGCCTCCGCCGCATGCGGCCAGCGCCAGTGCCAGGGCCGTGCCCACTCCCCCTGCGAGCGCGGTACGACGGGAGAAAGCAGGGATGCGGGATCGGGACATGGTGGGTCTCCTCCTTGAGATCGTTCGGTGGCCCGGAGCACCGGTCCTCGGCACAACAGCCAAGCGGGCCACTCGTTCTAGTGTGAACGTTCACTTCCCGCGTGTCAACTCCCGCCGCACCCGAACCGCATCTGCTTGCTAAACAACAAGAATCAGCCACTCACGCCGAGGGTACGCGCGCGCTCGCCTCGTGAACCTTCACCCGCGTCGGCGCCCTGACCGCGTCATTGGCGGCCGGCCACGGCCCGCCTCAGCAGCTGGAGCGCCGCACCCGCAGAGTCGGGGAGATCGAGTGAGTAGCCCCCGCCTCGCCGTTGATGGCGCGCAGGATCACCTCCATGCACAGCACCCCCAGCTCGTCGAAGGGCTGGCGCACCGAGGTCAGCGGCGGGGAGAAGAATGCCGTCCCCGCCGTGTCATCGAAGCCCGCCACCGCAACGTCCTCGGGCACGCGCACGCCCTGGTCGCGCAGTGCCGCCAACATGCCCAGCGCCATGAGGTCGTTGGCGCAGAAGACGGCGTCGGGCAGGCCGCGGGCCACCATCTGGGCGCCGACCTCATATCCGCGCTCGGCGCTCCAGTCCCCCGCCAGCACTGCCGGCACCTCCCGGCCGGCGTCCTCCAGGCACGAGCGCCAGCCGCGGGCGCGGGCCTGCGCGTCGTACCAGTCCTGTGGGCCCGCCAGGTGGGCGATGGACTCACGGCCGTGTCCCAGCAGGTGCCTCACTGCCATGCGTGCACCCAGTTCCTGGTCCACCGAGACCACGTGGATGCGCTCGCTCGGCGCCAGGCCGTCCGCCACGACGACGAGCGGGACCGCCCGGGCGGCCCGTTCCGCGGCGGTGGCGATCCAGGTCTGCGGGGCGACGGCGATAATGCCGTCCACGCCGCGGGCGATGAGGAAGTCGAAGACCTCACGGACCTCCCCCACCTCACGCGCTTCCAGAGCAGTGACAAGGGTGGCGTAGCCGGCCTGCCGGGCAGCGACTTCGATGGCGGCGGTGGTGGCTGCGGGCCCCTGGAAGTGGGAGCCGGTGGTGACCACACCGATCATGCGGGTGGAGTCGGTAACCAGGGCGCGGGCGGCCATGTTGGGCCGGTAGCCGAGCTGGTCGATGGCGGCCCGGACCTTCGCCAGGGTGGCGGGGCGGACGGACTCGGGGCGGTTGATAACCCGGGAGACGGTCTGGTGGGAGACGCCGGCCAGCCGGGCGACGTCCATCATTCCCGGGCGTCGCCCGGCCGCCGCGGACGTCGCCGCGGCGGGTTCGGGCCGGGAGGGCTGCTCAGTCATTGCGTGCGCCCCCGCAGCCCGGCTCAGTCCTCCTCCCAGAGGCGCCAGGTGAAGGTGTGGGACTGGCCCACAGCCAGAGTGATCAGGTCCTGCCCGGTGTTGAAGGCGTTGGGCGGGCACGTCATGGGCTCGACGGCCACGCCCCGGCGCCCCAGGTGCTCACCGCTGTAGACCTGCACCCAGGGGGCGGCGGCACTCATGACCACGCTGCGCTCCCCCTCGCCGCCGGTCAGTCGCACCTGCCAGGCACCGGTGGGCAGGCCGGTGTAGGCGTTGTCGGTGGCGGTGGCCCCCACCAGGCGCCCGGTGCGCCAGTCCGAGTCGGTGCCGGTCACGTCCCGCTCCCCTGCGGGCGCCATGTGGGCGTCGACGTCGAGCACGCGCTCGGCGGGCACCTGCAGCACGCACTCGTCCAGCGGGACCGAGCGGGTCAGGTAGGGGTGGCAGGAGACCCCGTAGGGGGCGGGCGCCGGGGTGCCGTCCTCAATTGGGGCGCCGACCACGCCGACGGTCTGGGAGACTGCGGCGCCGGCATTGGTGGCGGTGGTGGTGACGGTTAGGCCGGTGCGCGCGTCCAGCGCGTAGCGGACGGTGATGTCCAGGCTCCAGGGGTAGGCGTAAGAGGCGGGCAGGCTCAGGGCGAGCGTGACGGCGGTAGGGGCCGTCCCGCCGTCCGCGGCATCGTCCGTTTCCGTCTCGGTGACGGCAAAGTTCGCCCAGCCGACCAGGCCGTGCAGGGCGGCCCCGGTCTCCGGCTCATTGCAGGGCACCAGGTAGTCCACGCCGCGGTAGGTGTAGTGGGCGTCGGCAATGCGGTTGGGCCAGGGGACGAGGGTCTTGCCCTGCCAGGCCCCGGGCAGGGCGGTTTCGGCATCGAAGGGGATGACCAGGTCTCGGCCCTGGCGGCGCAGGTGGACCAGGGTCGCCCCCGAGGCGGCAATCCGGGCCTCGTAGTCGCCCGCGCGCAGGTCGATGAGCTCTCCGTTGAGCGAAGGGTATTGCATGGTTGCTTCCGTAACTCTCGTGGGGCCGCCGCCCCGTATTGCTTCCCGGTGGTCCGTAGGTTAGCCGACGCCGTCACACGCTCCCAGCTGGATCAAGGCGCCCGCTTACTGTCCTGTATTCAGATGGCGGCCGCCCGCCCCTGAAAGCCGGGCCGCAGCGCCGTGAGCACACCGAAGCCCCCCAATCACGCCTCTACCCAGCCAACGGCCTTGCCGACTCCCGGGCTGAAGGGGCGTGGCGCGCGTGGAGTCCGGTTCCTGCTGGCTCCTACGCAATGCACGCGGCCGACGTGATGCGCCGCCGAGGGCCACAATTCGGCCTACGGCACAAAGATTGGTACGTCTTGACCCCGACTTTTCCGCATGACGTCGTTGAAAGTTGGTGGCTGGAGCGGCCTTGAGGGGTGTCGGTGGCGATCTCGGGCCCTAAAGCGGCGGCGCCTACTACGCGGCTTCCCCGCCTGCAACGCCACTTCGGGGTTAACAACGCCTGTTAACGGCCTGCTGAAGGGCTGCAAG
>NZ_PIZC01000066.1:39746-49117 GCF_019325145.1 Actinomyces sp. 594 | reverse complement strand
CGTAGCAGACCGCCCGGGCGGGGTCGGCGGCGGGTCGGGCCGACCCGCCGCCGACCAATCAGAGGAGCTCAGGCGAGCTCGACCGCCAGCCAGGAGGCGGGCGGCAGCGTGGTGGTGAGCACGCCGTCGGCCAGCGTCACCTCGTGGGGGACGGGGCGGACGCGGTCGGGGTCGTCGGCGGTGTTGACGGCGTCGAGGTCGTCGGGGGCGATGATCTGAGCTTGCGTAACGCGGCTCGCGCCCAGGGGCCCCAGCGCGGCGGTGACGTCCACCGAATCGGTCAGTGAGCGGTTCAGGGCCAGCAGCGAGCCGGTGGAGGTCTCCTCTTCCCAGGTGACCACGGCGTCGACGGTGTCGACCTCACCGTAGCGCTCGGTGCCGGTGACTGGGCTGGCGACGACGGCGTCATAGGCCTGGCCGCGGGCGATCCGGGAGGCGATGGCGAAGGGGTGGAAGGTGGTCTGCCGCCAGGCGCGCCCGCCCTTCTCGGTCATGATCGGGGCGATCACGTTGACCAGCTGAGCCATCGAGGCGGCCTTGACCCGGTCGGCGTGACGCAGCAGGGAGATGAGCAGGCCGCCGACCACCAGGGCGTCGGCACCGGTGTAGACGTCCTCGATGCGGGGAGCGGCCTCCGGCCAGTCGTCGGGGGCGAAGCCGTGCTCGATGGAGTTCCAGGCTCCCAGGCGCCAGACGTTCCACTCGTCCACACTGACCATGATCTTCTTGCTCGAGCGGTGCTTGGCGCCGACGGCGTCGGCGGTGGCAATGACCCCGTCAATGAAGCGGTCCAGGTCCACGCCGGCGGCGAGGAAGCTGGCCCGGTCCTGGGCATCGGGATCGACGTAGCGGTGCAGGCTGATGTAGTCGACCTCGTCGTAGGCCAGGTCGAGGATGGTGCGCTCCCAGTCGCCGAAGGTGGGCATCTCCCAGCCGGAGGAGCCGCAGGCCACCAGCTCCAGGTCCTGGTCCACCATGTGCATGGCGCGGGCCGTGGACAGGGCCAAGTATGCGTAGTCCGCCGCATTCTTGTGGCCCACCTGCCAGGGGCCGTCCATCTCGTTGCCCAGGCACCACATGCGCACGTTGTAAGGGTCCTCGTGCCCGTTGGCGCGGCGCAGGTTGGCGTACTGAGTGTCCGCCCGGCCGTTGACGTAGTCGAGGAGGTTTACGGCGTCGGTCTCCCCGCGGGTGCCGAGGTTGATGGCCATCATCGGCTCGATGCCGGCCTGGTCGCACCAGGTCATGAACTGGTCGGTACCGAAGGTGTTGGGCTCGGTGGTGTGCCAGGCCAGCTCCAGCCGCCGGGGCCGGTCCTGGATGGGGCCGACACCGTCCTCCCAGCGGTAATTGGACACGAAGTTGCCGCCGGGGTAGCGCACGGTGGTGACACCGAGTTCGCGCACCAGCTCCATGACGTCCTGGCGCAGGCCGTTGGCGTCGGCGGTCGGGTGGTCGGGCTCGAAGATGCCGGTGTAGACGCAGCGCCCCATGTGCTCCACGAAGGAGCCGTACATGCGGGGCGAGATACGGCCGATAGGGCGGTCGGCGTCGACCGAGATGCGTGCTGCCAAGGGAATCTCTCCTTTGAGTCGGTTGGGCCGCGCCTCCGGCGGGCGGTGCCGGAGTGCTTGCGTTGCCACCATCGTGTCCCGATACTTCAACGTTGTCAACCTCCGCTACTGCGCCTCTAAGAACGAGATCCCACCCACGTTCCACCGCCATAACCGCATTTTTCAGAACCGCCAACGAAACAAAGGCGAACGGCAGCACTTGACATCGTTGAATGTGCGCTACCGCATAGTTGGAGGCGGTATCTGTATGCTGCCGCGCATGGCCGCCACACTGCTCGACGTCGCCGCCCTCGCAGGCGTCTCGCCGAAGACTGTCTCGCGGGTGGTCAACGGCGAGCCGGGGGTATCCCCCACCACGCGCGAGCGCGTGCTCGCGGCTGTAGCACGTACCAGCTACTGCCCGAACGCCTCCGCCCGTTCGCTGCGCACCGGACACTCCAACACGATCGGCCTTGCGGTGCCGGAACTGAACCAGCCCTTCTTCGCCGAGATCGCCGACCGCATTGCCGCCGAGGCCCGCCGCCACGACCTGGCCGTGGTGCTGGGAGTCACCGGCGAGCGCGGTCAGTGGGAGGCGAGATTTCTGGCCGACCACCCCGATCTCGACGGCACCATCATGTACTGGCAGGGAATGGCGCCGGAGGAGGTCACCGAGGCCGCTTCCCGGTATCGGCTGGTGCTGCTCGGGGAAAGGCGCCACGACGTCGTCGATCGCGTCGCCATGGACAATGACTGCGGTATCGGCCTGGTTGTCTCGCATCTGCGGGCCCTGGGGCGTAAGCACATAGCCGCCCTCGGCGTGGCCTCCGAGGGCGAGTGGACGCATGCGGCCGCACTGACCCGCACCGCGGCCCTACGCGCGGCGCTGTCACAGCACGGGCTCGAGCTGGATGAACGCCTGCTGGTCGCCTCCTCCGAGTGGCGCCCCATCGACGGCGCCAACGCGGTGCGCGTGCTGCTGGACCGCGGCATCGGCTTCGATGCGGTGATCGCCTTCAACGACGCACTCGCGCTCGGCGCACTGCACGAACTCGCGGCGTCCGGGATACGCATACCGCAGGACGTGGCCGTGACCGGTATCGACAATCTTGAGCTGTCGCGCTACACCTCCCCGTCGCTGACAACCGTCTCCCCCTCTCTGGGCGCCTACGCCGCCGACGCCGTCTCACTGCTGCGGCGGCGCATTGCCGCACCGGACGCCCCCGCGCGCACCGTCATTGAGGACGTAGTGCTTTTGGCACGTGATTCCACCGTCGGGGGTGAGGCACCGTGGCCGCGCGCGTGACCATGAGCGACGTCGCCCGCCGCGCGGGCGTGTCCGCTAAGACCGTCTCCAATGTGCTGCGAGGGGCGCCGGGGGCCTCGCCCGAAACGCGCCAACGCGTACTTGAGGCGGTCACGGCGCTGGGCTACCGGCTCAATCCGAGTGCCTCGGCGCTGCGCAGCGGGCGCCGCGGGCGCATCACCTTGGCCATACCCACCCTGCAGCAGCCGTTGTACGCCGCGCTGGCGCAGGGGCTGATGCGGGCAGCCGCTCACACGTCGGTGGTCCTGGAGCTCACCCAGGGTGAGGCGGACCGGGAGCAGGAGATTCTGGCTGGGTCGTGGGCGAAGCGGTCCGACGCCGCCGTACTCGTGCCGCGGGGCGTGGACCCGGCGTCACTAGCGTGCGGGGAAGTGGCTCAGACGAAGTCGCCCCTGGTACTCATCGCCGATTCCGGCCCGCCGGACTTGCCGCGCGTATCCTGCCCGCCTGAGGCACAGGTGAAGCTGGTTGCGGCGCACCTGCGCGCATTGGGGCGGCTCCGCCCGGCGGTGGTCGGCGTAGCCGAGGCCGCCGACCACTGGACCGGCGCCTGCGTGCAGGGCCTGCGGGAGTCAGGGCTGCGCGTCGACGACGACGCCGTAATCCGGGTGGGTGTCCCCGACGGAATGCTCGGCGGGGTCGAGGCGGTAGCGCGGCTGGCTCACGCCGCTCTCCCCGTGAATGCCATGGTCTGTCACAACGACGCCCTTGCGGCGGGCGCCGTCAGCGCGCTGAGGCGGCGAGGTGTGCAGGTGCCGGCGGAGGTGGTTGTGGTCGGCCGGGGGAACACCGACGCCGCCGCCTTCGCCACTCCGACGCTCACCAGCGTGGACCTGGACCTGCCGGCCATGGCCGAGGGTGCGCTGACGCTGCTCGGTATCGGGCCTGCGGGGGGCCGCCGTGAGGAATCGCTCCCACCCCACCTTACGCAGGCGCGGCTGGTGACCACCACCCCGGCGCTGTCGGCGCGTGGTTCCACGGTCGACGGCGCCGGGGCGGGCCCGGAGCGGCTGGGTTAGCCCCCAGGCCGCGAATCGATCAGCTCAGCCCTGAGTCAGGCGGTAGTAGACCTGGTTGCCCCGCAGCTCCTGCACGAAGCCACGTGTGGTGGTGGCGGAGTCGATGAGGGCCAGCTCCATCCGGGCGATCTCGGCCAGGTCCTGCCACATCTCCAGGGTGGTGGCCGTGGTCATGACCGTGTGGTGGGCGGCGCCGGCCTGCATCCAGCACTCGGTGGAAGTGTAGAAGTCGGGGGCCGGCTCCCATACGGCGCGGGCCACGGGCAGCTTGGGCAGCGGCTCGTCGGAGCCGACGATCTTGACAACATTGGCGGTCAGGCGGAAGCGCTCGCGCATGTCGGACATGGCGACCACTAGGCCGGCGCCGGTGTCGGCGTCGAAGACCAGGCGCACAGGGTCCTCACGGTTCCCGATACCGAGCGGGTGGATCTCCAGGCGCGGCTTGGACTCGGTGAGCGAGGGGCAGACCTCGAGCATGTGGGCGCCGAGGATCTTCTCCTTACCGGGCGTCATCTCGTAGCAGTAGTCCTCCATCAGGGAGGCGCCGCCGGGCAGGCCGTAGCCCATGACCTTGGCGGCACGCACGAGCAGGGCCGTCTTCCAGTCGCCCTCGGCGCCGAAGCCGTAGCCGTCTGCCATGAGCCGCTGGACGGCCAGGCCCGGCAGCTGCCGCAGCCCGCCGAGGTCCTCGAAGTTGGTGGTGAAGGCGGTGGCACCGCGCTCCTGGAGGAAGCGGCGCATGCCGGCCTCGATGCGCGCGCCGTAGCGCAGGGACTCGTGGCGCTCGCCGCCGGGGCGCAGCTCCTCGACGACGTCGTAGGCGCCCAGGTACTCCTCGATGAGGGAGTCGACCTCCGCCTCGGTGACGGCGTCGACGACCTCGACCAGGTCGTTGACGCCCCAGGTGTTCACGCTGGCGCCTAGGCGCAGCTCGGCCTCGGTCTTGTCCCCCTCCGTGACGGCGACGTTACGCATATTGTCGCCGAAGCGGACCAGGCGGGTGTGGTGCAGGGCGTCCCAGCCGGCGGCGGCGCGCGCCCAGGTGCCGATCTTGACCTGGGTGTCCGCCTGGGTGGCGTGGCCGACGACGACCTTGCGGGGCTGGCTCAGGCGGGTCAGGATGTAGCCGAACTCGCGGTCACCGTGGGCGGCCTGGTTGAGGTTCATGTAGTCCATGTCGATGGTGGACCAGGGCAGGGACTGGGAGTACTGGGTGTGCAGTTGGACCAGGGGCTTGGACAGCGCATCGATGCCGCCGATCCACATCTTGGCCGGGGAGAAGGTGTGCATCCAGGCGATCACGCCGATGCAGGCGTCGGCGGCATTGGCGGCGAGCATGGCGGTGCGGATGGCATCGCGGTCCTTCAGGACCGGCTTCCAGACGATACGCACCGGGATGGCGTCGGCGGCGTCGAGCCACGCGGCGACCTGCCGGGACTGGTCGGCGACCTGCGCGAGGGTCTCCTCGCCGTACAGGTCCTGGCTCCCGGTGAGGAACCAGATCTCCTTGCCGTCGAACGGGCTGGGCAGAGCAGTCATGAGTTATTCTCCTTTGAATTATGAATTTTGGATGTTGAATTCAGCTGATTGCTGGGGGACCGGACTTGGTCAGTGCTGGCCGTAGACGTTCTGGTAGCGGTCGTTGAGCCGGTCGATCAGCTCCGGCTCAATCGGCACCATCTCACCCCCCTGACGCGCAATATGCACCGTACGCGCCACCTCCTCGCACATCGCCGCAGCCTTCACCGCGGCCCGCGCATCCCGCCCGATCGTGAACGGACCATGATTCGCCATCAACACCGCCGGAGACCGCGACCCCGCGAGAGTCTCCACAATCCCCCGACCAATCGAGTCATCCCCAATCAGAGCAAACGGACCCACCGGAATCTCACCCCCAAACTCATCCGCCATCATCGTCAGCACACACGGCACCGGCTCCCGCCGCGCCGCCCAAGCCGTCGCATACGTCGAATGCGTATGCACCACCCCGCCCACCTGGTCCATGTGCCGGTACACATACGCATGCGCCGCCGTATCCGACGACGGCACCAACCCCTCCGGCGTACCATCCACAATCTTGTCCCCATCCAGGGTGCACACCACCATGTTGTCCGCACACAGCTCCTCATACGCCACCCCAGACGGCTTAATCACGAACAAGTCCGTCCGCTCCACAGTCCCGTCCGGCCGGGTCACCACCACCCGCTCAGACACGTTCCCAGCCGTCCACACCACCAGCCCCCACCGAATCAGCTCCCCATGCAAACGCGCCACCCGCTCACGCGCATCAGCCACCGCCCCACGCACACCATCATCCAAATCAGCCAGCACAATCCGCTCGGTCATATCAGCCACGTTCTTCCCCCAGTTCGGTTTCTCGTGTGTCTTGTGGGCGGCAGTCAGGCTCGGCACCGTTGCCGCGAGGTGTCTTCCCGCCCCACGCGCACCACGGCGGTCAGTGGGGCACGTAGGCGAAGGGACCGGCCGCGGCGGTGGCCGCAGCACGGCACCACCAATAGTGAACGTTCACATCGATGCTGTCAAGGTGCTCTTCCGGCCGCCGTGGCACCCGACAGCGCATGGCACCCGGCGGCGCATGGCAGCCGGCAGCAGCTGCCGCTCACGCCACCGCCCGCCACCGGCTAAATGTCGATCTGGTCGTGCACCGCCACATTAATCAGTTCGACGCGCCCATCGGGCAGTCGCCAGAAGTGCAGCCTCCGCGCCGACGGGGTGTTCACCTGCACGGCCACGCGGAATGCCACGGCCCCGTCTGCCCGCGTACGCGCCTGCCCACTGTGGGTGTTCAGGCGCAACCGGTGCAGCTGACGCGAAGGTATGTCCTTGACCCGACCAGTGAGCACCTCGACCACAACCCTCAGCACGCGCTCGTGATCCACGCCCTCAAGCGCATCCACGGAGCCGATGAAACCGGGACCCACGATGTAGTCGGCCGGGAGGGGCCACTGCGCCTTGTCCTGCGGAGGAGTCAGCTGCGCCCAGGCCAAGTAGATCTCATGGCGGAGCTGGTCCTCCGGCTCCAGGAACAGCGGCTCGGCGCGCGCGGAATCCTCCCTGCGCCCGGTCTCATCCCGCGCCGCGTCGCGCTCAGACCTGCGCTGGGCGAGTCTGCGCGAGGCGCTGCGGTGCTGCGCCATGGAGTGCTGAAGCCGCTCCGTGAGCTGCGCCACCTCGCGCGTGGCCTCACGGTAGAGCTGGCTGGTCAGGGACAGCTCCATACGCAAGTGGTCGGTCTGCTCACGCTCCTGATCCAGTCGTTCGGCGAGCCGCGCCAGGCGCTCGCGCGCATCGGCCAGGCTGCGCTCCAGCTCGATGATCCGGCGTCCGCGGGCGTCACCCTCCGCCACCCCGCCCACGCCGAGGGGAGAGGGCACTACGGTTACACCGCGGTCGGCCCGGTCCTCAGCGGCGACGTCGCTGCGCGAAGCCGCCGCGGGTGACTCAGCAGCTCCGGGCCGCGGCTCAGGCGCGGGCATACCGTCCGCGCCCCCAGACACCAGGTCGGCCCCCTCCCAGGCCGCCTCTCCCGCCTCCTCCAGCCACGGGGGACCCCCGGGAAGCAGACTGGGGGCCGGGCGTACCGACTCGTCGTCGTCGACGTCATCCATGGACAGTGAGAGCCCGCCGGCGGTGGAGTCCACGCGGGCGCGTACCACCGCACCGATCCAGAACAGGTCATCCAGACTGTCGAACGGATTCGCAGTCACGCTCATCTTGGGAATCCGCACGGTCACCTGCGGGTAGGGCTCCACCACCAGCTCATCAGGAGTCATGGCCGCAACCCGGACCAGGATCACCTCGCCCGCCTCCAGCCCGTCCAGCGCCTGTCCCGCTGAGCGCAGGCTCGCCGAGACATCGAGGTATCCGGTAGTCGCATCATGCCTGCCCTCCACCTGCTGGCCGGCGGCAACCAACTGGCCCACGGTCACGTT
Source organism: Actinomyces sp. 594 (assembly GCF_019325145.1). NCBI lineage: Bacteria > Bacillati > Actinomycetota > Actinomycetes > Actinomycetales > Actinomycetaceae > Actinomyces > Actinomyces sp. 594. The sequence goes on along the minus strand of NZ_PIZC01000066.1, from coordinate 41,265 downwards.
CAGGGCGGGCACCGACTCCTCCGGGGAGATCATGGCCAGCGGCGAGTTCTCCTGCGCGCCCTCGACTAGTGCGCGGGACGGCGGCACGAGCATCCTCACCGTGCCCTTGAAGCTCTGCGTCGCCTGCGGCCGTTGCCCACGCGGCAGTATCCGGGCCAGCTCCCCGATCAGGCCGTCGGTCGCCCGCCGCCCGGACTCCGGATCCGTGGCCAGGAACAGCCGCGACCGGCTCCAGTCCGTGGCCCAGGCGAGGTCCGGGGAGTACATGCGGCCCGCCCCGCCGTAAACCTGCGTGTACTCCGGCATCGCGTCGGCAAAGGCATACGACGTGCGCCCGGTCTCCAGCAAGTAGACGGGCACGAGGCCACGCCCGTAGTGAGCCAGTGCGTCGGCATCGATCCAGGGGGCCTCGCTGCCCAGCGGCGTGGACACCACCACGACGGGCGCCTCCCGGCCTGCGCCCAGCAGGAGCTGGGCGAGCTCGCGGGCCTCGTCCGGAGTCGCCACCCGCACCGGCTCCGGCGGACGCGGCTGCTCCGGTTCTACTGCCGTCACGGGGTGTCCGGCATTGGAGCGCTTGTCCTTCCGTCGCCGTCTGACCACAACTACCTCCTGGGGTGGGTCCGTTAAACCGAAACCTTCAGGGCCGAGCACAGGCCAGTCTTCCACGCCTAGCTGCTCGCAACGCCCTCACGGCCCCCGCCCTGCTGCGAGTCCCCGGAGCGCTCCCCCAAATCCGTTGCGGCGCGTGGGCGTGTCTGGTCCCGCAAGACGACTATATTTCGAAATGGGTAACACTCCGGCTTGGGCGGTTCCTGCCGAAGCCGGGGCTACTCCTGTACGTTGCCGATTCGACCACTCCCTGGAGGTCAGCATGGCACGACTCGAGGACTCCGCGGCGCCGCTCAAGGACGCCATGGGCAACGCCCTGCTCGAGCTCATGCAAGAAAAACCGCTGAAGAAGATCAGCGCCAGCGATATTGCCACCCGCGCCGGACTGGGGCGGGTCACCTATTTCCGCCACTTCTCCTCCAAGGAGGAGGTACTGGCCTACAAGTACCAGACGGCCTGGACAGACTTCGCCGCCCACCACTGGTATGACGAGACGGATGACCGCGCCAACGCGATAGCCCTGTTCCGGTTCTGCTTGCGGATGCGGCAGGTCAACGAGCTCCTTTACGCCGCGGGGCAGCACAACGTTCTACTGGCAACGGTGCTTGACGCACTCGGCAGCGATGCACCGAGCCGCAAGGCCGAACCGGGAGGCGGCGAGGTGCCCAGCGCCGACTCCCGCGCACTAAACGCGCATCACTTCAAGGCTTACGGCCTGTTCGGCCTCATTGACACGTGGATACGCGGCGGCTACCACCAGTCGCCGGAGGACATGGCCGCCGAGTACGTCAGCTACCTCAGTCCTGAGATCGAGTCCCTGGGGGCACGCGGAGGTGGGCGCCGGACGGGTGGCCGGGCGGCGCGGATGCGCCGTCTCCAGCGTATCCGCGAGGAGGCGGCCCGGCAG
>NZ_PIZC01000066.1:0-39385 GCF_019325145.1 Actinomyces sp. 594 | reverse complement strand
GGCTCCGCGACAGGCGACAGCCCCCACCACCGCGGCTCCGCGACAGGCGACAGCCCCCACCACCATGGCTCCGCGACAGGCGACGGCCCCCCACCACCGCGGCTCCTTGACAGAATGAATCCATTCAATATCTAATGGACCGACCGGTCGGAACCCCGTGAAGGTACCGTGCGCGTTCAGCGTCCGGGCATCAATGCAAAGGAGCCACATGTCCACCACCGCCGACCCCCGCCTGGAGGAGCCCACGCGGCCGGGCACCTCCGCCAAGTATCTGGGCGGGCGCCCGTACTACCAGTACTTGATCTCATTCGTCATTGCGGGCGTCTTCCTGTACGCCTGCTACTCGGCGCTAGCGGCGATCCTGCTGCCCAACACCGTGCAGACGATCGAGTTTCGGCAGTACTTCTCCGGCACCACTGTCACCAGCCTGGACCAGCTCACCGAGCTGACGAACCTGGCCAATGACGTCAGCGCCGGAACCGCGACTCCCACCGCCGAGCAGGCGCATCTACTGGACCTGCTGAAGCAGTACGAGGCCGCACGCGCGTCCTCCATTTCCAACATGATGATCGTCGGCTCGTTCTTCACGCTGTTCGCCCAGCCGATCGTCGGCGTCCTCTCCGACCGCTGGCGCTCCCGCTGGGGCCGGCGCGCCTTCTGGATCGTGGCCGGCGCCGTCGCCGGGGCCGCCTTCATGATCGGCCTGCGCTACTCCACCACGGTACTCATGCTCACCGTCTTCTGGACCACCGCGCAGGTCTCCCTGAACTTCATGCAGGGGCCACTGTCGACGACAGTAGCGGACCGGATTCCCGCCGAAAAGACCGGCACGGTCTCCGGCCTGTCCGGAATCGGCATGATGGCAGGCTTCACCGGCGGGTCCGTGGTGGCCGGGGTGCTCATGAACTCCATTGGCCTGGACGCCTACTTCGTGTTCGCAGTCGCCGTGGTAGTGGGTGCCCTCATCTTCGTGACCTTCGCCAAGGACCGCCCCTCCAAGGACCTGGAGCTGCGCCAGTTCGACTGGCTCGCCTTCTTCAAGGGCTTCTTCGTCCCACTGTTTGACCATGACTTCCGCTGGGTGTGGATCGCCCGCTTCATGATGTTCTTCGGCTACACGGCCGTGACCAACTACAACCTGTACATCATCCAGTCGCACCTGCGCCCCGCCCACACCGCAGCCGAGGCCAACACCATCGTGGCCACCTTGTCGCTCGCCGCCCTGCCGGTGCAGCTGCTCATGCTGGCCTTCGCCGGCAAGCTGTCCGACAAGGCCAAGCGGCGCAAGCCCTTCGTCATCGGCGCCTCGTTGGTCATCGCCCTGGATATGCTGGTTCCCCTGCTGGTCCCAACGCTGCCCATGTACTACTTCTTCTACATCCTGCTGGCCGGGGCCTACGGCATGTACATGGCGGTGGACGTGGCCCTGTTCATCGACGTCCTGCCCGACCCCGACACCGCGGGCAGGGACCTGGGCGTGGCCAACGTGGCCTCCAACATCGGCCAGATGCTGGCGCCCTTCGTCGCCGGCCAGCTGGTCGCGCGCACCGGTGGCTACTCGGCCATCTTCATCACGGCGGTAATCGCCGTCGGCGTCAGTGCCGTGGCCATCATCCCGGTCCGGAAGGTCAAGTAGCACCACCGAGCCCCAGCGGCGGCATCGGTACCGGCTGGTCCGATGCCGCCGCTGTCCTCATCCAACGCTCACAACCTCACTCAAAGGAGCGAGACATGACCACCGCCGCCCGATCCTGGGAGTACGGCTGCTCCCCCTGGCTCACCGACGCCGATCAGCTCCCCGGCGCCGCCCCACGCACCCGCGTCATCATCGACAACGACTTCGCCGGCGACCCCGACGACCTCTTCGCCCTGGCCCACCACCTGCTGGCTGAGGGCACCGAGGTGCGCGGCGTCGTCGTCTCCCGGCTGCGCGAGGATGATCCCTGGAACCGCACCGACTCCTCCGTGCGCGCCGGCCGCGAGCGCGTTGAGACACTGCTGGCGACCATGGGGGTGACCGGCGTCAGCCTGTACGACGGCGACGACCGCGGCTTCGACGTCTACGACGGCCCCACCGCCGCATCCCAATTCATCGTCGCCGAGGCCATGCGCGACGATGACCGCCCACTGTTCCTCGTGGCCGGCGGCTCTCTGGGAGACGTCGCACGCGCGCTCAAGGCTGAACCGGCCATCGCTGCGCGCCTGACCCTCATCTGGATCGGCGGCGGGGAGCATCCCGGACTGGCATACGTGCCCGAGGGCGGCACGGACATGGAGTACAACCTGGCGCTCGACCCCGCGAGCGCACGCTACGTCTTCAATGACACCGAGGCCCGCATCTGGCAGGTCCCGCGCGATGTCTATCGGTCGGCCACCGTCTCCATGGCGACTATCCGGCGCGGCTGCGCCCGCGCTGGCGCGCTTGGCGCCTACCTGCTGGGTGAGCTGAACCAGGTGCGTGCAATGGTCGCGGGCATGGCGCACCCCGGGGCGACCTATGTGCTCGGCGATCAGCCGCTGGTGCTGCTGTCCTCACTGCAAACCACCTTCGAGCCCGACGCAGCGTCCTCCTACTACGACGTTATCCCCACGCCCCGTATCGCACAGGATGGCACTTACCGCTACCCGCAGAACACCCGGCCGATGCGCCGCTACCAGCGCATCGACAACCGGCTCCTGTTCGACGACATGTTCGACTCCCTGGCCGCTCTGGCCGACTGGCTGGAAAGCTGACAACGCATAGAAGTTGGCCAGTCCGCCTGCGGTGCGCACCGGGCAGCATCGTCAACCCCTACGGGTCGAACCGCTCGGGCGCTGCAAGGACCTCCTTAGTGGTTCTCTCGGTTTGGGGGTGTGTGGCCTGCGTGCGCCACACGGGCGCGCGCCGCACGCTCAGTCCCGGCACGCTTCCACAGAAACGGCGTAATCACGCGGAAAGCACACCACCCGAAAAACAGCCCACCCAGCTCCAGCGTGCGGCAACCCCCGCGCCGCACGCTGGAGCCAACCAACCCCCACCAGCCAAAAACCAAGAACACCGAAATACCAGGCAAAACCCGCCAACCGGCCAGAGCGCCAAACCAACTGAGCGTGCGCCACGCCCAAGACCACCCGGGTCGGCTCTCCGTATTTGCGAGCCCGCAGTCCGGGCCAGGACTGCTGTGTGGCGCATGGTGGTCTATTCGAGCCGATAAAGGACGTCTTCGCCGCGCCGAGGTCGTTGTGGGGCTGGGGATGGAACGCCAATACGGCACCCGCTCAGGACATCCGGTCGCCAGGGACGTCCGCAGGCCGTCGTACCGCACGCCTGAGCCGCGCGACCGTAGTGGGGCGGGAGTGCCCCGACAGCAGTTCCGTACCATCGGGGAGCGTGAGCAGCCTGGTGTCCAGGCTCGCACGGAGCTTGTCTGCATCCCCCGTCGGGAAGACGGTCAGCCCGGGACCTCCCTCGTAGACCGTGTCACCAACCAGCGCGGCGCCGACGCGCCGACAGTAGAAGGCACAGGAGTCATCGGTGTGCCCGGGAACGTGCAGGACCTCAAGTTCGACGTTCGAGCCCTCCCCCAGGGTCAGGCGGTCGCCGTGCTGGAACTTCTCCACGCCGCGCACCCGCAGCGGCGCGCCGTGGCTGGCGGAGAGGTTCAGGTACGGGTCGGTCAGGTAGCGCTCGGACTCCGCATGCGCCAGCACGGGGATCCCCCAGGCGGCGCGCAGCTCCTCCACGGCCCCAATGTGGTCGAAGTGGCCGTGCGTGAGCACGATGGCCTCTACGGTCCAATCGTGCCCGCGCACGGCTCGCAGGAACAGGTCCGCCTGGGCGCCGGGGTCGATGAGGAAGGCATGTCCAGTCTCCTCGTCGACGACGAAGTAGCCGTAGGTGGCGAACACCCCGCGGGCCAGAAGCGGGCGAACCTGAACTCCCATTAGATCGCGCACCCGTCCGGACCGCAGGCCCCGCCCTCGGCGGCGCCCTCCGCTAGCGCCGCGTCGCGCGCGTTTGTGAGCACGCGGGCCATTTCCTGCGTGGGCTGGCAGCCGGAAATCACGTACTTGCCGTCTATCACGAAGAACGGCACGGCGTTCACGCCCATGGAGTGCGCCTCGCTCTCATCGGCACGCACGGCGTCGGCGTACTCGTCGCTTGACAGCACGCGCTCGACGTCGGCCTCCGGCAGGCCCGCCTGCGCGGCTAGGCGCCGCAGTACGGCGTGGTCCGACATGACCTCGTTGTCCACGAAGTAGGCGTGGAAGCAGAGTTCCTCGAAGCGGGTATTGCCCAGCGCGTGAGCCAACTTGGTCAGCCGGTGCGCATCGAGCATGTTGGTGTTGAGCGTGGTGGCGTAGTTGAAGTCGATGCCCTCAGCCCGTCCCATGGCGCTGATGGAGTCGATGCGCTGGCGCGCGGCCGCCCTGGTCAGGCGGTACTTCCTGGCGAAGCGGTCGAGTGTGGGGCCCTGCACCTCGCGGGGCGCGTCCGGGTACAGCTCGAAGGCCTTCATCTCCACCTCGACGTCGTCGGCCAGGCCGAGCGACTCGATCGCCTTGTGCAGGCGGGTCTCGCCGACGTAGCAGTAAGGGCAGGCGAAGTCCGACCAGTAGGTCACCTTCATGTGTTCCTCCTCGGGGTTGTGGGCACCGGCGCGCTGTGTGCGGCCCGCGCATCTGTAACCACTCTCGCCCACCTCCTCCGAGTTCGCTAGTACTATCTTTTTCTGTAGTACTAGCGTGGACGGGTAGACAAGGAGGCGAGGGTTGTGGCGCAAGCCCCGAAGATCGAGTGGTGTCCTGCGATCACGTCCTTGCAGGCGGTAATCGGCGGCAAGTGGAAGATCGAGATCCTCTTCTACGTGGCCCTGGCCGAGGTCCGGCATTTCGGCCAGCTGAAGCGGTGCCTGCATGGCGTGTCGGACTCCACACTGTCCAAGCAACTGCGAGAGCTGGTTGCGGACAACTTTCTGGAGCGCATCGACTACGGCGAGGTACCGCCCCGCGTGGAGTACCGGCTGACCCGCCGCGGCGAGAGCTTCAAGCCACTCATCCAGGCCATGTGGGACTGGAGCGAGGCCGAGTTCGTGTTCTCCCGGGCCGAGGCCGCGCAGATGCGCGCAGCCCGCGATGAGCTGGGGATTCCCCAGGTGCGGTGAGACGCCTCAGCGCGGCACCCGCACGACGACGGCGTCGCTTGCGCCGAGCGAGCCGGCACCTGCCAGCACGCTCCCGCCGAGTATCCCGGCAACGTCGGCAGCAGGCCCGAGGTCGCGGCATCCGCGGTTAGTGAGCGTCCAGTAGTCCGCGGCCTCCCCGCGGCGGACAGAGGCAATCACCTGCCCGCGCAGGAGCTCGGGCAAGTCCGCCTCAATGCCGGCAGCCGCCAGCAGTTCGGCGGCCAAGTCCGCCAGCTCATCACCCTCCAGACGTGTGGACACGTACGCTGCGGAGCCCTTCCCCACCGCGCGCCGCGTAACGGCGGGGGTGCCCGCCTCGACGCCGCGGGCCCGCTCGTAGCGGCGCAGCACCGTGACGTCGGGAGCGGTGACCTCCACCCGTTCGGTCCACATGCGGCCTGTGCCTCCGCCTGAGAGCACTGCGGCGTCGTCGTCGAGCAACGGAGCGAACTCCTCCACGCGGATGCCCAGCAGCTCGCGCAAAGCGCCGGGGTAGCCGCCGGCGATGACGTGATCGTGCTCGTCCACGGTCCCGGAGAAGTAGGTCGTCACCAGGTGGCTGCCGCCGGCAACCGCGGCGCGCAGGCGCTCTGCCAGCTCGGCGGGCATAACGTGCAGCAGCGGGGCGACGATCAGCTCGTAGCCCTCGAGGTCGCTGCGCGTGGTGATGACGTCAACGCGGACTCCCGCAGCCACCAGGGCCCGGTACCAGTCCAGGGCCTGGCCGCGGTAGTCCAGGCGCGTGTGCGGCAGGAACTCCTGCGTCAGTGACCACCAGGACTCGTAGTCGAACAAGACGGCGGCGCGTGCGGGCAGAGCCGGGCTCCCCGCCACTTCAGCCAGCTCTTCCAGGGTACTTCCCAGGGCGACGACGTCGCGGAACAGGCGCGAGTCCTCCCCGGCGTGCGGGAGCAGGGCGGCGTGATACTTCTCTGCGCCTGCGCGCGAGGCCCGCCACTGGAAGAAGCAGATGGCGTCGGCGCCGTGGCCGAGGTGCGTCAGCGAGTCGCGCATCAGCTCCCCGGGAAGCTTGGGCGGGTTGACGGGACGCCAGTTGACCGCAGCGGTCGAGTGCTCCATGAGCCACCAAGGTCTCCCGCCGGCGATAGCGGAGGTGAGCGAGGCGGAGAAGGCGAGCTCATCGATGCCACCGGGCCGGGGGTCCAGGTAGTGGTCATTGGAGACGAAGTCGACGTCCTCGGCCCAACTCGGGTAATCCAGGGCGGCGGTGTCGCCCATGACCATGAAGTTGGTGGTGATGGGAATGTCCGGAGTGATTGCGCGCAATACCGCACTTTCGGCACGCAGGTAGTCGCGCAGCGCGTCTGAGGAGAAGCGGCGGAAGTCGAGCAGCTGGCTGGGGTTCGGTTCGGAGGCGGCCAGGCGGGGTGGGAGGATCTCCTCCCACCGGTGGTACGTCTGCGACCAGAAGGCCGTCCCCCAGGCGTCATTGAGCGCTTCCAGGGTGGCGTAGCGCTCACGCAGCCAGGCCCGGAAGGCGGCCGCGGCATCCTCGGAGTAGTCGTAGGCGTTGTGGCAGCCGAGCTCGTTGCTCACGTGCCAGGCGGCCAGTGCGGGGTGCGTGCCGTAACGCTCCGCCATGCGGCGCGTCAGCTCCAGGGCGTAGCGGCGGAATACGGGCGAGGTGGGGCGCCACTGCTGCCTGCCTCCGGGCCACAGCGTCTCGCCCGTGCGGGTGACCGGCAGTACCTCGGGGTGCTTGGTGGTGAGCCAGGCGGGCGGGGAGGCGGTGGAGGTGGCCAGGTCGACGTCGATGCCGGCCTGCGCCAGCAGGTCCATGATCCGGTCCAGCCAGTCGAAGTCCCAGGTGTCCTCGCTCGGTTGTAGGTGGGCCCAGGAGAACACCGGCAGGGTGACGACCGTGACACCCGCCCGCCGCATGAGGGCGATGTCCTCCGCCCAGGTGCTTTCGGGCCACTGATCGGGGTTGTAGTCGGCGCCGAAGTGGATGGCGGAGCCCTCGCGGCGCGGGTGCCGGGGGAAGCCGGGGCGGCTGGCGGTACTGTTCATCATGCCCTGTCTGCTAGCGGGTCGTGAGCCGGTCGGTTTTAAGTGCGCGGCGACGCGCCGGGAATGCGGCCTGGGCCGTCGTCCCGCAGCGCGTCGCCGCCAGGCAGGTCAGGAGACTGTGAAGCCCTGCTGGTTGCCGTAGGTGATGCAGGCCTGTTGCCAGGCGGACAGTCCATCGGCGACCGAGGTGGCGCCCTTGGACTCGTAGGCCTTGCCGACGGAGTCGTTGAAGATGGAGTTGGCGTAGGCCTGGAAGGGCAGGAAGGACCAGCCATCGGTGACGGCCGCGGCGGACTCGGCGAAGACCTCGTTGGCCTTCTGCCCGCCGAAGTACTCGAACTCGGCGCCCAGGAATTCCTCGCTGGTCAGGTCCGCGGTAGTGGCCGGGAAGGCACCGTTGGCGATTCGGCTGGCGACGCCGGCCCCGGCGTTGGCGTACTCGATGAAGTGGTAGGCCAGGGCCTGCTTGCCGCTGGCGGCGGTTACCGCCAGCGAGGACCCGCCCATCTCCGAGGATGCGGTCTCCCCCGCCTTCCAGGCCGGCAGCGGCGCCACCCGCCACTTGCCGGCCCCGGCCTCAACGCCGCCGACGAAGGAGGCCGGCATCCATGCCCCCATGGCGAGGGAGGCGATGGTGCCGTCGCCCAGGCCTCGGTACCACTCATCGGACCAGTCCGCGCACGGGTAGAGCAGTTCCTCCTCGATCAGCGTGGTCCACAGCTCGGCGTACTTCTGCGAGCTCTCCTCGCTGAAGTCGATGCCGACGGTAGTGCCGTCCACCGTGTAGGGGCGGGAGCCGGCCTGCCACAGCAGCGACAGCGTCTTGACCGCGTCACCGATGTCATTGGCGATGTACTGCTTGGGGTCGGCAGCATGAATGGCGCGGGCGGCGTCGAGGTACTCCTCCCAGGTGGTAGGTACCTGGACACCCGCCGCGTTGAAGACCTCCTCGTTGTAGAACAGTGCCACCGGGCCGGAGTCCATGGGGAGGCCAAAAATCCCACTGTCTGAGGCGACCGCCGCCCAGGGGCCGGCGGAGTAGGAGGCGGCCAGGTCGGCGGCGCCGAACTGGGTCAGGTCTGCCAGTGACTCGGCCAGGGAGAACTGCGGCAAGGCGTAGTACTCGATCTGCGCGACGTCCGGGATACCCGACCCGGCGGAGACGGCGTTCTGCAGCGCCGTGTACTGCTCGGTGCCGGTGCCGGCGTTTACCAGCTCCACCTTCACGTTCGGGAAGGCCCGCTGGTACTCGGCTACGACGTCGGTCAGGGTGGGCTCCCAGGACCACACAAGCAGTTCGCCACCGGCCTCGGCGGCGGCCGCGGCAGCCGAGGGATCGACTTCGGCAGCGGGCTTGGAGTCGTCCCCGGAACCGGAGCAGGCGGCGAGGGTGAGAGCCAGCGCGGAGGCGCCGAGCGCCGACAGCGCGCTGCGGCGGGTGAGATTAGCAGTCATGGTGAAGTCTCTTCTCATGATCGGGGTCAGGCTTCGCGATAGGTGGTGCCGCGGTCAGGAGACCGTGAAGCCCTGCTGGTTTCCGTAGGTGATGCAGGCCTCCTGCCAGGCCGCCAGTCCCTCGGCGATGGTGGTGGAGCCATTACTCGTGTAGGCCTTGCCCACGTGGTCGTTGAAGATGGAGTTGGCGTAGACCTGGAAGGGCAGGTAGGTCCAGCCGGGCAGCACATCCTTGGCGGCCTGGGACAGGACCTCATTGGCCTTCTGACCGCCGAAGTACTCGAACTCCTTGCCGAGGAACTCCGCGGAGTCGAGCTCCGCCGTCGTGGAGGGGAAGGCGCCGCCGTCGATGCGGATCTGGATGCCGTCCTGGGCGGAGCAGAACTCGACGAAGGAGTAGGCCAGTGCCTGCTTGTCGGAGGCCGCCATGACCGCCAGGGAGGAACCGCCGTTCTCCGCGCAGGCGGGGGTGTCGGCGTCCCACCGGGGCTGGGCGGCGACGCGCCACTTGCCGGAGGCGTTCGGCACGGAGGAGGTGAAGTTGCCGGGCATCCAGGCACCGGTGACCAGCGTGGCGATGGTGCCGTCGCCCAGGGCCTGGAACCACTCGTCGGTCCAGCCGGAGATCGGAGCGAGCAGCCCCTCCTTGATCAGGGTCGTCTGGAGGTCGGAGTACTTCTCCGCCTCGGCGCCGGAGAAGTCGATAGTGACGTCGGTGCCGTCAACCGCGTACGGCTGGGCGCCCGCCTGCCACAGCCCGGACAGGGTCGAGCCCGCATCACCGGTGTCATTGGCGATGTACTTGCTGGGGTCGGCCTCGTGGATCTTGCGGGCGGCGTCCAGGTACTCCTCCCAGGTGGTGGGGACGTCGACGCCGAGCTCGTTGAAGACCTCCTCGTTGTAGAACATCGCCATCGGGCCGGAGTCCAGGGGCAGGCCGTAGACGCCCTCACCGGTGTGCACGGAGCTCCACGGCCCCTCGGTGAAGGTGCCCTCGTAGTCGGCGGCGCCGAACTGGGTCAAATCCGCCAGGGACTCGGAGATGGAGAACTGCTGCAGGGCGTAGTACTCGATCTGCGCGACGTCGGGGCCGCCCTTGCCGGCGGAGATGGCGTTCTGGAGGGAGGTGTACTGGTCGGCGGAGGTGCCGACGTTGGTCACGGTGACCTTCACGTTCGGGTACTTCTCCATGAAGGCCTGTGCGCAGGGCTCGATGGTGTTGTCCCAGGCCCACACGAGCAGCTCGCCACCGGCCTCGGCGGCCGATGCGGCGGCGGAGGGATCGGCCGCGGCAGCACCGTCAGAGGGCGAGGAGCCCGAGCCGCAGGCGGCCAGGACCGCCGAGGCGGCGCCGGCAACCGCAACGGCGGAGGTGGCACGCAGGAACATGCGACGATCAATCGTCATGGTGGTTTCCTTTCCAGTTCGCACCCTTGCGGTGCTGGTGGGAGTGTTTGAGTTGGGAGTTGACGTAGCCGAAGGACGCAGGTGTCCGGCTAAGGGGACTGGGAGCGGCGGCGTCATTCCTTGACGCCGCCGGAGGCGAGGCCCGCCTGCCAGAAGCGCTGCAGGCTGAGGAAGGCGGCGATCAGCGGAATGATGGTCAGCAGGGACGCGGTGATGACCAGGTTGAAGATCGCCTGCCCGCCGGCGGTGGCGGCCTGCGCGTTCCAGGCGTTCAGGCCGATGGTGAGCGGATACCAGCTGGCGTCCTTGAGCATGATCAGCGGCAGGAAGTAGTTGTTCCAGGTGGCCACGATCGCGAACAGGGCCACCGTCACAATGCCGGGGCCGAGCAGCGGCAGGGCCACCTGGCGGAAGGTACGAAACTCGCTCGCGCCGTCGATACGGGCGGCCTCAAGCAGCTCGGTGGGAACGGCGTCGCGGGTGAACTGCCACATCAGGTACAGGCCGAAGGGTGAGATCAGCGAGGGGATGATCACTGACCAGGGAGTGTTGGTCAGGCCCAGCTTGGCGAACATAAGGAAGGTCGGGACCGCGAGCGCGGTTCCGGGGACCGCGACGGCGCCGATGACAATGGCGAATACGGCGTTCTTGCCGGGGAAGTCGAACTTGGCCAGGCCGTACCCGGCCAGCACCGACAGCAGCACGGAGCCGCCGGCGCCCAGGACCACGTACATCAGCGTGTTCAGGAACCAGCGCACGAACTGGCCATCGTTATAGGTCAGCGTCTCGCGGATGTTGTCCCACAGGGCGAAGTCGTGCCCGAACCACAGCCCGAAGGTGGAGAAGAGGTCACCCTGGGTCTTGGTGGAGGAGATGAACAGCCACAGCAGCGGCAGGTAGGTGTAGATCAGCATCAGGCCCATCACGAGCGTCAGCAGCCAGCTCTTGCGCGGGTTCTCGACGTTGTAGCCGCGGTGTGCAACGGCGGCGTTGGCGGTCTTCTTGCTCATGGCTCAGTTCTCCCGGTTCCCGCGCAGCTGGACTAGGTAGGCCACCGCCATGGTGATCAGCCCCATGACGATGGCGACTGTGGCCGAGTAGTTGTACTGCTGGCCCGCGAAGGACAGGTTGTAGGCGTAGTAGTTCGGCGTGTAGTAGGTGGTGATCGCGTTGGGTGCCAGGCTCTGGAGGATCGAGGGCTCGTTGAACAGCTGGAACGAGCCGATGATCGAGAAGATCGTGGCGATTCCCAGGGCGCCACGCAGGGCGGGAATCTTGATGGCGGTAATGATGCGCCACTCGCTGGCGCCGTCAATGGCCGCAGCCTCGTACAGGCTGTGCGGGATGGTCTTCAGCGAGGAGTAGAAGATCAGCATGTTGTAGCCGACGAACTCCCAGGTGACGATGTTGCCGATCGACACCAGGATCACGTTGGCGCCCAACGGATCGGGGATGCTGACGCCCAGCAGGTCGGACAGCGAGCCGACCAGCCCGAACCGGTTGCCGTAAATGAAGCCCCACATCAGGGCGGCGACCACCGCGGGGACTGCGTAGGGCATGAAGATCGAGATGCGGAAGAAGGCCGTGCCGTACAGCTTCAGGGAGTCGATCGCCAGCGCGGCCAGCAGTGACAGGGTGAGCATGATCGGCACCTGGATGACCAGGAACAGGGCCACACGGCGGAATGCCTCCCAGAACTGCGGGTCCGCCAGGAGCTGGGTGTAGTTGTCCAGGCCGACGAACTGGTTGCCGCCAACCATCCGCTTCTGGAACAGGCTCAGGTAGATCGAGTAGAGGATCGGCGCCAGGAAGACGAAGGCGAACACCGTCATGAAGGGGCCCACGAAGCCCCAGCCGGTCCAGCGGCGCTTCGGGCGCCGCTCGGGCACCGTCTTGTGTTGTGCGGCAGCGGGTGCGCCCGCCGGGACGGGAATCGCCGACATCCTTGTCCTTCCGTCTCTGCACTGAGGGGAGTTGAAGTGCACGTGAAATGTTTACGCCAACAGCAGCAACTACGCGGATGGTTGCGCAAACATTGTTAACGAGTGTTAGCGTGGCACATCATTAAGGCACTGTCAACACGGCCGCGGCCCACTGCGTCAGGAGGTTCCCATGTCAGCCCGGCGTCGTCATCAGGTCTCCATGGCGGATGTCGCGCGGCTGGCCGGCGTCTCTGCACAGACGGTCTCACGCGTGTCCAACGGCTACCAGGGCGTAGTACCCGAGACCCGCGAGCGGGTGGTAGCAGCCATGCGCGAGCTCGGTTACCGCCCCAATGCCGCGGCCCGCGCACTCAAGCGCGGCAGCTTCCACAACATCGGCGTCGTCATGTTCGACCTGACCGCCACGGGCAATACCTCCACCCTGGCCGCAATCTCCGAGTCCGCCTCGGCCCATGGCTACACCGTCACCCTCATGGCCCCGCAAGCCCGCACCACCGCCTCGGTCTCAGGCGCCTTTGACCGCCTGCAGGAACTATTGGTCGATGGGGTCATCCTGGTGCTGGAGTCAATGCCTGAGGACTCCGAGACCGCCTCCTTGACGATCCCGGACGTCGAGCACCTGGTCGTGGTCGACTCCGCCCTGGGTCCCGATCACGCGGTAGTCGACACCGACCAGGCCGCCGGGACCCGTAGCGCCGTGGAGCATCTTCTAGCGCTCGGGCACGAGACGGTCCACCACATCACCGGCCCCGCCCACTCCTATTCCGCGCAGCGCCGCGAGCGCGCCTGGCGCGAAGTGCTCTCAGAGGCCGGTCGGCGCGTGCCCGAGCCCGCGCACGGGGACTGGTCGGCCGGCTCCGGTTACCGCGCCGCCCGCACGCTGCTGGAGGACCCGACCTGTACCGCCGTATTCTGCGCGAACGACGAGATGTCGCTCGGTCTGCTGCACGCCGCGCAGGACCTGGGCCGACGTGTCCCGGAGGACCTGTCCGTGGTGGGCTTTGACGACATCCCCCTGGCCGCCGACTTCGCTCCCCCACTGACCACGGTGCATCAGGACTTCACCGGCATGGGGCGGGCCTGCATGGCCCGCCTGGTGCGAATGATGAGTACTGGCGTGGCCGAGACCGGCCAGGAGCTGGTGCCGACCTCGCTTGTGGTGCGCGCCTCCACGGCGCCTCCGCAGCGATCGTGAAGCCGCGAGCGACCACGGTCGGCCACACGGTCAGCCCCACGGCCCACCACGACCAGCCGCGATCAGCCCCATGAACGGCCATGATCAGCCGCGGTCGGCCGTGGTCGACGCTGAGACCGAGCCGACCACCTGCAACTCTCGCCCCGCATTCGGAAAAAGTGTCCATCTCTCGCCACTATGACCTGGTGGGACTCAGCGGGGAGACGCATCCCTACCTATTTTCCCAGGTCAGCGGCCATGGCCGACGGTACGCGGGGACAAGCCGCGGCCCAAAGTGGCGAGAGATGGACACTTTCCCGGCCAGTGTGCGTCAGGCGGCGCTACGGCGCTTGCCGACGATGTCCACCGCCACGGCAAGCACCAGCACCAGGCCCTTGATGGCCTGCTGCCAGGCGGAGTCCACGGCCATGATGGACAGCCCCATGTTGAGCACGCCCATAATCAGCGCACCGATGATGGCGCCGGACACCCGGCCCACGCCACCGGATACTGCGGCTCCGCCGATGTAGGCGGCAGCAATGGCGTCCATCTCATACAGGTTGCCGGCGGTGGAGACCGCCGCCCCGGCGCGCGAGGTGGTCACGATGGCTGCCAGCGAGGCCAGGAAGCCCATGTTCACGAACACCAGGAAGTCCACACGCCTGACGTTCACGCCGGACAGGCGGGCTGCCTTGAGGTTGCCGCCGACAGCGTATATGTGACGCCCAAACACGCTCTTGTTCATCACGAAGGAGTAGATGAGGATTACCGCGCCCACGATCACCAGGACGATCGGCGTACCGCCGGCAGAGTAGGCCAGCAGCATGGTGAAGAAGCCGATGGCGGCGGCAAATACGAGCAGGCGCGCCGCCACCACTCCGGCCGGGTCAACGGCTCGGCCTGCGGCACGATTGCGGCGCCTTGCCCGCAGCTGGGTGAGCACCAGTCCCGCAATGGCCAGCAGACCGATGAGGATGGTTACGCCGTCATAGTTCTTCAGGTATCCCAGCCAGGCGGGCAGCGAGCCGTTGGCGATGCTGACAAATGCGGGCGGCAGCCCGGAGACGGTGCGCTGGACCAGGACCACGGTGAGCCCGCGGAAGATGAGCATGCTACCCAGGGTCACGATGAAGGCGGGGATCTCCATGATCGCCACCCAGAAGCCCTGCCAGCAGCCGATGAGCAGGCCGATCACGATCGCCACCAGCACCGCCACCGGCCACGGCACCCCGGAGTTGACTACCAGCAGGCCGATGACGCCGCCCACGAATCCGACGATCGAACCGACCGACAGGTCGATGTGCCGGGCGATGATGATCATGACCATGCCGACCGCCAGGATCATCACGTAGGCGTTCTGCTGGATGAGGCTGGCAACGTTGTTGGGCGCCAGCAGCAGCCCACCGGTCAGGACTTGGAAGAAGACGATGATCGCCACCAGCGCGGCCAGGATCCCGTACTGGCGCAGGTTGCGGCCAAGGGAATCGCGCAGCCTCGCCCCGGCAGTGGGCGTGCCCTGCCCGCGCCCGGAGGCGCGCTCAGCCCCGCGCTCCACGCTCGTAATGTCGGTTGGCTGGCTCACTGCCCCGCTCCTTCCTGTTCCGTGCGCGGCGCGGGCCCTTGGCCGGCGGCGTCCTTCTCAATGGTCATTAGCTTCATGAGGTTCTCCTGGGTGGCCTCGGCCCGGGGCATTTGCCCCGTAATCCGGCCTTGGCTCATGGTGTAGATGCGGTCGCATATCCCCAGCAGCTCGGGAAGCTCGGAGGAGATGACGAGGATGGCCTTTCCGGAATCGGCCAGCTGGTTGATGATCTGATAGATCTCGTATTTGGCTCCGACGTCGATGCCTCGGGTCGGCTCGTCGAGGATGAGGACGTCGGGGTCGGAGAACATCCACTTGGCCAGGACGACCTTCTGCTGGTTGCCTCCGGACAGGGAACCGACAGGGGTGGCCAGCGACTCCGTTTTGGTGCGCAGCTCGCGCCGGTAGTTCTCTGCCACCTCCTCCTCCGCGGCGTCGTCGACGATGCCGCGGGAGGAGACCTTGTTCAGGGCGGCGGCCGTGGTGTTGGTCTTGACGTCCTGGATGAGGTTCAGGCCGAGTACCTTGCGGTCCTCGGTGACGTAGGCCAGGCCGTTGTCGATGGCCTGCCGCACGGTGGCGGTGGAGATCTCCTTGCCGTTCTTGTAGACGTGCCCGGAGATGTTGGTGCCCCAGGAGCGTCCGAACAGGCTCATGGCCAGTTCCGTACGGCCGGCCCCCATGAGCCCGGCGAGGCCAACGATCTCTCCGCGGCGCAGGCTCAGGGCGGCGTCGTCGACGACGGCGCGGGCGGTGTCGATGGGGTGGTGGGCGGTCCAGTGCTCGATCCGCAGCACCTCCTGGCCCGCATGCGGAGTGTGCTCGGGAAAGCGGCTGGACAGCTCACGCCCCACCATGAGGCGGATGATCTCGTCCTCGCCGATGGCGCCTTCCCCGTGCAGCGGGGCGGTGTGAACGGTGCGGCCGTCACGGATGATGGTGGTGCGGTCGGCGACGCCGGCCACCTCCGCCAGCTTGTGGGAGATCATCACCATGGTGATGCCGCGCTCACGCAGCCCCCACATGAGGTCGAGCAGGTGGGCGGAGTCGTCGTCGTTGAGGGCGGCGGTGGGCTCGTCCAGGATGAGCAGGCGCACGTCCTTGGACAGGGCCTTGGCGATCTCCACCAGCTGCTGCTGGCCGACGCCGAGGTCCGCTACGCGCGTCTGCGGGCGGATGCTCAGGCCGACTTCCCGTAGCAGTTCGGCGGCCGCCTCATTGGTAGCGTCCCAGTCGATGATGCCTCGGCGGGACTTCTCGTTGCCCATGAAGATGTTCTCGGCCACGGACAGGTAGGGGCTGAGGGCCAGCTCCTGGTGGATGATGACGATGCCGACGGCCTCGGAGTCGCGAATGGAGCGGAACTGGCGGACCTCGCCGTCGTAGACGATGTCACCGTCGTAGGTGCCGCGGGGCCAGACCCCGGAGAGCACATTCATCAGGGTGGACTTGCCGGCGCCGTTTTCTCCGCAGATGGCCAGGATCTCGCCGCGGCGGACCTCCAGGTTGACGTCGTCCAGGGCCTTGAAGTCGCCGAAGGGCTTGGTGATGTGCCGCATCTCGAGGATGATGTCCGCGGACGACGCTACTTGCTGCGCGGGCGCGGAGACGCGCGGGTTCTTGGGGTCGGCCGCCATTACAGCCCCACCTCGGCGGCGGTGTAATAGCCGGAGTCGACCAGGACCTCCTGGACGTTGTTGGCGTCGACGGCGACCGGGTCAAGCAGGTAGGAGGGCACTACCAGTTGGCCGTTGTCGTAGGAGTCGGTGTCGTTGACCTCGACCTCCTGCCCCTGGGCGATCTGGTCGACCATGGTGGCGCAGCGTTCCCCGAGCAGGCGGGTGTCCTTGAAGACCGTCATCGACTGGCGGCCCTTCACGATGTTCGCCACGTTGGCCTGGTCGGCGTCCTGACCTGTGAGGACCGGCCAGTTGTCATCGTTGTACCCGGCGGACGCCAGGGCCTGGCCGATTCCCAGTGCAATGGCGTCATTAGGGGACAGGATCACGTCGACGCGCCTGGTGGTGGAGTAGAAGGAGTTGAGCCGGTTCTCCATCTCCGACTGAGCGGTGGTGTTGGACCATGCCTGGATACCGATGGACTGCCAGTCGTCCACGCTGGAGGGCAGCTTGCCCGAGGGGCACACGAGCTTGCCCGACTCAATGTAGGGGCTCAGCACGTCCCAGGCGCCCTCGAAGAAGAAGCGGGCGTTGTTGTCATCCGGGGAGCCTGCGAAGGGCTCGAAGTTGAAGGGGCCGGATGCGTTCTCCAGGTCGAGGGTGTCCACGATGTACTGCCCCTGCATGGCACCGACGTTGTAGTTGTCGAAGGTGACGTAGTAGTCAACCGCCTCGGTATCGCGGATGAGACGGTCGTAGGCGATGATCTTGATCCCGAGTCCGGCGGCACTCTGCAGCACGGGCCCGAGCGCGGAGCCGTCGATGGAGCCGACGACGATCACGGCCGGGGACTTGTTGATCATCGTCTGAATCTGGGAGTTCTGCTGCTCGACCTTGTTGTCGGCGAACTGGAGCTCGACGGTGTAGCCAAGGCCCTCAAGGAGAGACTTGAGGTTCTCACCGTCGCGGCTCCAGCGCTCCAGGTTCTTGGTCGGCATGGAGACGCCGATCAGGGCGCCATCGCCGCCGCCGACGTCACCGTAGTAGTCGTCCGTTCGCTCCGCGGTGCACGCCGCCAGCAGCGCCGCCGCCGCGACGGAGCCTCCCGTAATAAACGACCTGCGCGACAAATCCTGCATTGAGGCCTCCTCGCCTCGGGGGTGGGGTATGGATCCTGTGATCCATTTAGTTGTACGCTACCACTTATACGGTGTCGTGACAACCCGCCCGGCGAGACCGAGACCGCCCACACCCCAGGGCAACCGGGACGTAGAGCCACGCCGCAGAGACGTAGAGCCACGCCACCGCCAAACCCGAAGCACTTGCGCGTGGCCCGCGGGAGTGTGAAACTGTATAACGTCCTGATGACGAGCCCTTGCCCCTTAGGAGTCGCTCATGCGCCGTTTCCATACTGGTTCGCTCGGACTGCGCAGTGCTGCTGCAGGCGCCGCGGCGCTGTTGCTGGCGTGTTCGCCCCTGGTGGCATGCTCGTCTGAGTCGGACGACAATCCCTTGAATATCCCCACCTATGATCCGGAGGCTGCGGCGTCAGCGGAGGCGGCAGAGTCGGCCGCCGCTGCTGAGGCGTCTGCGTCGGCTGCGGCTTCTGCGGAGGCGGCGGGTGTGGTGACGGCTGAGTCGCTGTCCGCCGACCGCTACGAAGTCACCTCCATACCCGAGGACCTGGATGAGCAGCAGACCGAGGTGCTCAAGGCCTTCGTCAACTACGACCAGGTCACCTGGGACATCTGGTTCACCGGCACCGGCATAGAAAACGCCGAACCACTCACCACCGACGAAGAATATCAGATTATCGTAAACAATTACGAAGCTTCTAGTGGAGAGATCGTTGAGGGTGAACTGAGGATTGCGATTGCTTCCGTAGTCATAACATCGCCATATTCTGTGAACGCTCAGGCGGAAGTTGTCACTTGTGGGGACCAATCGGCACTGACCGCCTACGATGCTCAGGGTAATGATGTCAGTAACCCTGAAGTCCTCCAAGGGCGCTTTGAAACGCTAATAACTATGATCAATGAGGATGGAACCTGGAAAGTGTCAGGCGAACAGACTCTATCCACTAATGAGTGCGCGGTGTGAGTTATGATAATCGATAGACGTGTTTCGGCGGCTGTGATCGCGTTAGTTATTAGCCTGGCCGCTGTTGTGGCCCCTGCGCAGGCTAAAGGTATCGGGAACAATGACACTGGTTCTTCTGGTTTGGTGTCGGCTGGCGGGGATGGTTCGGTGACGATAGCGGTCAGTGTGGAGTCTGTGTCGGCGGCTGCGGATGGCTCAGCTGGTTCTGGTGGTGGTGCTACGGCGTGGTCGCAGTCGGTGACCACCACGGTGCATCCGGTGTGCTGGTTGCAGCAGGACGATACTGGTGCGGAGCGGGCGGAGTGGATTGATTCGGGGAAAGCGGCCGAGTACATCCGCTTCAACCACAGTGGTTCGGTGGAGGAGTATAAGACTCACTTCCCCGACTACGAGTCCTACGCCGACGACACGGAGGGCTACTGGTACACCCCTTTCTGCGACCCCAGGTACATGGCGGAGGATGACGAGCGCGACTTCAGCGAGATCCAAGACGCCTACGTCGCCGACCATGACCCGGTGTACGTGCCCGCAGGGCAGGCGGCCCCAGAGCCCGAAATAGACGGCGCCACGCTCGCTCAGGCCGCCTGGGATGCGGTGACGATTCCGACGGCGACGATCGGTTACAACCCGATGGTTGGGGATGTGGGGGCCACGATCGTGGGCATGGATACCTGGGTGTGGGCCACCGGCGACACCCCCAAGGAAGTGACCGTGACGGCTACGGCGGGGTCTACTACCGCCACGATCACGGCGACCGCGAAGTGGTTAACGCTCCAGCCCAAGGACGGCACCGCCAAGTGCACCAGCTTCGGGATTCCCTGGAGTGAGGACAACGACGCCAAGGGCACCGACTGCAAGATCATCTTCAACCGCTCCAGCGCCCACTTCAAGGACAACGTCACCCCGGTAGACATCAAAGTGTCCTACGCGATCACCTACACCGCCACCGACGGCGCTTCGGGCTCGATGGACACCCACACCACATCCACAACCACCGCCATCCCGGTAGCCGAGATCCAGACGCTCAACACCAGACCCACCACCGAACCATGAGATAGGGCCCACTTAGGTCAGGCATACACTCGCAGCTACCCCGGAACATCCAATACAACTGTTCGATCTACAGACCTGAAGGACTATCAAATGGTCGCCAACCTGAAGCGCCAAGCGCTTGAGCGCCTGAGCGAGCACGCGTCAAGAAAGAACGGAGAACTTGGATTCTCCACGAACTCACCGTTCCTAGACCTGTCTCCCTGGGTGCGTTCGCCGGGGCAGAAGTACAGTTCGGCCATCAATTCGTCCGACACCTGGACGGGCCCGCTGGCGAACACCTCCGCCGAAGACACCGAGACCGACATTGACGCGGTCGACAAGATTTTCAGCGATCTGTTGGACGCGATAAACGCGGAGAAAAACTCGCTGCTTGAAGACATCGACGAAACCGACACCAACGCGTATTGGCCATACAAGAGCCAACAACAATAACAGCACTGCCGGTAACCGGGAAATCAGGGAGAAAGGCCCCCACGTTATGGCCGTATTGTATTTGAATCCGGACAAGTTGGCAACCGCAATCCAGGATCTGCGCGACTTCGCCAACGATTGCTCTTCCGCCATAACCAGCATAAACAACAAATGCACAGACGAGCACAATCCCATCGATATTACCGACTTCCGAATCAGCGCCAACAACGCAATCGGCGCCGTCAACGCCAGGGCCGACCAACTGGCGAAGGCCAAAGACGCGATCGTGGCGGTCAACGACTCCGGCGTCGGCAGTATGACCGCCGACGGGGGCATCAGCTGTGAAGTCCCGGACGGCACCGTCATCAACACTGTTGCGGACTTGACGGCCTGGTCGCATGCCACTATCGACGCCCACGATCTGCAAGCCATTATCGACGGCTCGCCTGGTTTTCAATCCAATGGTCGTACCTATGACCAGGTCATCGCTGCCATACGGGAGCGCTCTGGCGATCCCGCCTATGCAGCCGCACTGGTTAACGCACTCGGCCCGGAAAATCTCACCAGCCTGCCGTTTGAGGTCCAGGAGCACTACACCGTCAGCGATGACACAGGTAAGCATGACCTGAAACCGGAGGCCAGCACGGAGCTGGCTGAACTGCTTGGCACTGTACTGGCCTCGGCCTCGACTACGTGGGACAACCAGACCTGCGAGTCTATGGCAACCGTCATCAAGGAGTCCGTCGATGACAAGGGCGAGTGGGGGCGCATCACCGTACTGAACGCCATGCTCGGAGGACACGACGCCGACTCCAACCATGTCAATGATCTGGAGTTCAACAGCGCCTTCCTCACTGCCCTGGCAAACAGCCTAGACGACATCGACTGGAACGCCATCAAATCCCGCGCAGAACGCGCCACCGACCCCAACACCGACAGCTACACCGCCCGCTATGACAAGAAGGACCTCGGCCCCTACTTGGGAGGCCAGTCCTTCGACCCCCTTGCCGGGGTGCTGGATGCCATGGGCAACAATCCCCGGGCCGCCCTCGACTACCTCGCCAAGGCGTCCGAAAGCGGCGACGGGGCGGACATGACACTGCTAGAGGAGCTGTCCAAGCGCGACTGGGATGAGCAGGGATTCGCAGGCTTCACCGCAGCCTTGGCCGCAGCCTCCAGCCAACGTCCCTCGGATGATCCGACCACACGCAGGCGCGCCGACAACGTGGCCGGATACGGCATCCATTATCTGGTCGCCAACACAGATGAGGAAATCTACAACGACGACGCAAAGGCCCGCATCGGCGTACTTCTGGCGAACTGCCCCGCAGAACTCACTAGCGCCTGGGTTGGGGAGGATGCGCCCGGCGACCCAGATAGGCGTAAGGAATTGCCGGAAGCATCGGTGGACGACATTAATAAGCTGACTTATAGAGTCTCAGACTCTACAGACGCTGTCGCTACTATTGCAGCCCAACTCGGCGAGTACGCAAATAATCGAGCTCAACATAGAATCGAAGAGAATACAGGAGACCCCGACGCCCAAATCCTAGCAATTAACAACGCGTACCGGGACGTCAGCAAAGCGGTAGGTACCTTGGCGGGGATGGCCGACAGTAAAGCGGATGCCCTTAATGTCGATTCGTCCTCCAAGGCGGCCGCACACAGTCAGGCCGCTAAAACCGCAATAAGTGTGCTGACCACAGTGGCGGGAGCAGGATTAGGGTCGGTGCTACCAGGAGGAACAGCAGGAGGCGCAAAAACCGGGTTAACTATAGCAAACACGGTCTTGAGTCCCCTAGTGAATTTCGATGCCGATCAGGTTGAGTCAGCAGCTCCTGAGAGTTTGAAGGAAAACATGTGGGCGGCGGCCGTCCAGGACGCGGCTAACGCGGGCCTACTAAACCCCGACGACTACACCATTGATACCTCTGATTCTGGCGTGCCATACTCTTGGATGGTGTCCAATGAGGACGGTAGTCGCGGTATCGATATATCGGCTGCAGACGAAGACGTCGATGTGCCTGGGCAGATGCGTGCATGGTCTCGTAGAGCAGTAACCATAACCAACGACCCCATGTTTGATAAGGTCACCGATGACTTTGATGAGAGTTATACGTCCGGTTATGATTCCGGGAGTAAGTACGGTGGCTGATGGGTGTGTGCCGGTCGGCCACGACTGGTTTGTGCGCGGTTGCGGTCGCCGTTTCCGTCTTGGGGCGGCTGCGGTGGTGCTTGCGGCTGGGCTGGTGGCGTCGGGGTGCGCTGCCGGCACGGGCGCGGTGACGGGGGCGTCTGGGACTTCCGTCTCCGCTGACGCCGCGGCGGATCTGGTGTCTTCTGGTGGGCGGGCGGCGCAGGAGCTCTCGGACGCGGCCCGCGGCGCCGGCACTGGCGGCGCCGGGGTGGGGGACCTGGTTCAGGCCGCCGCCCCGCATGCCGGCGATCCGGTGTGGGCCAATGACTTCATCACCGCCCTGGGGGCGGACAACCTTGCCGGCCTGCCCCTGGCCGGCGCCGTTCCCGACGGCCAGGCCCTCGCCCACCTGCTCGGCCGGATCCTCGCTGCGGCATCCACCACCTGGGACGAAACCACCCGCGAGTCCGTAGCCGCCGTCATCGCCGGATCTGTGGCAGACAAGGGCCAGTGGGGACGCATCACCGCCCTCAACGCGATCTTGACGGCCCCCACCAGCACGCAAGCCGACACCACCGCCACCCAGCCAGTCGGCACCGCCGGCGGTAAGGAGGCCGGCAGCGCCACAGGTGCTGAAAGCGGCTTCGACCCCGGGTTCCTGACCGCCCTGGCCGACGAGCTGGCGGGCATAGACCCCGACACGATCCGCCGCTACCGCGGCTACGCCAACACCAGCTACCCCGACCTGGCCCCCCTCGGCAAACGGGCCATCGGCGGCTACCTGACCGGCTACTCCTTCGACCCCCTGACCGGAGCACTGGAAGCCATCGCCGCACACCCCCAAACCACCCTGCACTACCTCACCAGCACCCCCGCCAGCGGCGGCGGGCCGCGCCTGGAGCAGCTGTCCCAGCGCCAGTGGGACCAGGCCGGCCTGGCCGCCTACACCACCGCCATCGCCTCCGCCACAACCCTGCGCACCAGCACCAACACCGATGTCCGGCACCGGGCCGACCAGCTCGCAGGCCAAGCCATAACGTATCTCGCCACCAGCACCACCGAGGACCAGTACACCCCCGCCACCGAAACCGCCATCGCCACCCTACTGGCCAACAGCCCCGCCGAGGTCACCTGCGCCTGGAACCAGGACAACCCAGACAAGTCCTCGAGCACCTCCACCTGCGACTACGGAGACATCTGGTTCGAACGCCAGCCCTCCATCTACGAACCCGTCGACCCCGCCCCAATCACCGCCCTGGCCTGGCGCATCACCGACACCCCCGAAACCACCAGCACCATCGCCAAAGCCATAGCCCACCACGCACACACCCGAGCACAAACCAACCTCACCAACACCACCAGCCCCACACCCGGCACCATCAATGATGACTATGACCCTAGAGTCGACGCCATCAACATCCCCTACCAACGAGCCCTCTACGCCATCAGCTACCTCGCCGGCCTCACCGAGAACAAAACCGGCACCAGCACCTACAACCACGCCCTCATCACCGGCCACACCGACGACGAAAACCAACTATCCGCCATGGCCATCCAGGACGCCGCGAACGCCGACCTGCTGGACCCCGAGGACTACACCATCACCGGGGACAGCAGTAAGACCTACACCTGGATCGTCACCAGACCCGACGGCACCCACACCATCGACCTATCAAAAGCCGACGACCCCACCATTGCCGCGGACGAAGTGGACGCGTGGGTCGACATGGTCCAAACCGGTATCGGCGACTACGTGTTCAAAGACATCACCGACGACTTCGACGCCGGCTACATGTATGGTCACCGATCCGGGAGCGCTTACACTGCGGAATCATGACCGCTCAGGCCCGCATAAGCCAAGAGGCTGTCATTCCGACCGTTCAATCGCCCCGCTGCGATTCCGCCACAATGGCCGCAGCGGCATCATAGGCGGCGCGCACCTCGGGCTGAGGCGCGGCGGTCAGGTGCTCGACCGGGCCGAGTTCCCACGTGGGCGGCTCCTCGCCCCCGGCGAGCACCCAAGCGGCCTGCTTGGCGGCGCCGTTGGCTACGTACTCGCCGGGCTCGGGCACGTCCACCGGGACGCCGAGCACGGCCGGGGCGAGCTCCCGGGCACAGGCCCACTTCACTCCCCCGCCCACGAGCGTGACGGCGTCGACCTCAACCGCCTGGCCGCGCACGGCGTCGACGCACGCCCCCATCAGGCACAGCAGCCCCTCGACGGCGGCGCGCGCATAGTTCGCGGGAGTCAGCGAAGTCAGCGTCATGCCGGTGAGCATGCCGGTGGCCTCCGGCAGATTCGGGGTGCGCTCCCCCTCCAGGTACGGCACGTGCACCAGCCCGGCGGCACCCGGCTCGGCAGACAATGCGAGCCGGTCGAACTCGTCGTACGAGACTCCCAGCACCTGCTTGGCGGCATCCAGGATGCGGGCGGCATTCAGCGTGCAGGCCAACGGCAGGAAGGCCCCGGTGGCGTCGGCAAAACCGGTGACCAGCCCGGAGGCGTCGTGGGTGGGAGTTGCCGAGACCGCGGCAACCACGCCGGAGGTACCCAGGGACACGCTGGTAGCGCCCGGGCGCAGGCCGAGTCCGAGGGCGGCGCCGGCATTGTCGCCGCAGCCGGGACCGAGCACCAGGTGGCTCAGATCCCGCTCGCCGCCAGACGGCGCGGTGAAGACCCCGCCGCGGCCGGCCTCCTCGTGTGGGCCGACTACGCGCGGCAATACGATTCCGGCGACTTCATCCTCACTGCGGCGCAGGGCGAGCGCGAGCAGATCGCGGCGATAGTTGTTGTCCACGGAGTCGAAGTAGCCCGTGCCCGAGGCGTCGGAGCGGTCGGTGACCAGGGTGTCCAGCGAGGTGGCGCCGGACAGCTTCCAGGTGAGCCAGTCGTGCGGCAGGCAGATGGCTGCGATGCGGGCGGCATTCTCGGGCTCGTGGTCGGCCAGCCAGCGCAGCTTGGTGATGGTGAGGGAGGCCACGAGCACCGAGCCGACGGCGTCGGCCCAGGCCTTGGCCCCGGCGGCTTCGTCGCCGTCGCCGAGCTCGCGGATCAGGTCGCGGGCGGCGCCGGCGCTGCGGGTGTCGTTCCACAGGAGGGCGGGGCGGATCACCTCGCCGTCGGCGTCGAGCACCACCATGCCGTGCTGCTGGCCGCCCACGCTCAGGGCGGCAACGTCGTCAAGCCCGCCGACGGCGTCGATCACCTCATTGAGCGCGGCCCACCAGTGATCGGGGTGGACCTCGGAGCCGTCCGGGTGCGAGGCCTTCGCCTCACGGACCAGGGCGCCGGTGGCGGCGTCACGGACGACGAGCTTGCAGGACTGCGTCGAGGAGTCGACGCCGGCGACGAGAGGCATGAATTTCCTTCCGCGTTGAAGGCCGGCCGGCCGTGAGCCGGTTGCTCAGCCCACGGCCGACCACTGATTGATCTTCGGATTCGGTTGGATTGTTGGTACGAGCGGCGGTCAGCTGATCAGGTGCTGAACGGCCTTCTCGTGCAGGTTGACGAAGTGGTAATCGCGGGCTGCGGCCGCCTCGGCGTCGAAGTCCTCGTAGGCGCTGCGGTCGGCGAGCAGGTCGGCGATCGTCTCCCCCTCGGCCAGGGTCGGCTCAGCCAGCTCATAAATCCCGGACAGCTTCAGGGCCTCCTGGACCTCCGGGTCGGCGCGGAAGGCGCGGGCCTTGTCCGCCAGCTGGATGAACATCTCCATATTGGCGGCCGCGGACTCCCACACGCCCTCAATGCCGTCGGTGCGAGAGGGCTTGTAGTCGAAGTGGATCGGCCCGTCGTAGCGGGGGCCGCCGCTGGGGAAGCCGTTGACCAGCAGGTCGACGGTGAAGAACGCGCTGAGCAGGTCGCCGTGCCCGAAGACCAGGTCCTGGTCATACTTCAGGCCCTTCTGGCCGTTGAGGTCGATGTGGAAGAGCTTGCCGGCGTTCAGCGCCTGCGCCAGGGCGTGGGTGTAGTTCAGGCCCGCCATCTGCTCGTGGCCCACCTCGGGGTTCAGGCCGACGACGTCGCCGTTGTCCAGCTCGGCGATCAGCGCCAGGGCGTGGCCGACGGTGGGCAGGAAGATGTCACCGCGGGGCTCGTTCGGCTTCGGCTCCAGGCCGATGCGCAGGTTGTAGCCCTGGTCCTTGATGTACTGGGCGACCGTGTCCAGGCCCTCCTTGTAGCGGTCGAAGACGGCGCCCAGGTCCTTGGAGGAGTCGTACTCAGCACCCTCGCGGCCACCCCACATGACGAAGGTGGTGGCGCCGAGCTCGGCCGCCAGGTCCACGTTGCGCAGGATCTTGCGCAGGCCGAAGCGGCGGATGGAGCGGTCGTTGTTGGTCAGGCCACCGTCCTTGAAGATCGGGTGGGTGAAGGTGTTGGTGGTGACCATCTCGATGGTCAGGCCCGTGGCGTCCACCGTGTCCTTGAGCTTACTGACGATCTTCGCCCGCTCGGCGTCGGTGGCGTCGAAGGGGAAGACGTCATTGTCGTGGAAAGTGATGCCCCAGGCGCCAAGTTCGGCGAGCTTCTCGGCATACTCCCAGGGCTTGAGCGCGGTGCGGGTGGTGTCCCCAAAGGGGTCGGCCGCCAGCCAGCCGACGGTCCACAGGCCGAATGAGAACTTGTCTTCCTTGGTGGGCTTACGAACCATGGTTCCTCCTCGAGCCGGATTTGTTCGCTGACGCAACTATGGCACAGCCGTGCGGTATGGTCAAGGCGTGTCTCGAGCCAACACGACGTCGGAGTCGCCCCCCTCCCTCACCTCCCGCACCCAAGCGCCGGCCGCGCCTATCTCGGCCCGGCAGTCCAGCTTGCGCACCGCCAACCTCGCGCTGCTGGCCGGCCACGTGTTCGCCGCTCCCGAGCCCGTCTCGCGCGCCGACGTCGCCGCCGCAACCGGCATGACCCGCTCCACCGCCTCACGGCTGGCCGATGACCTCGTCGCCGCCGGCATCCTCACCGAGCTGGATCCGTCGCCCGCATCCGGCCCCGGCCGGCCGGCCGTGCCGCTGGCGCCCGCTCGGGGCACCTTCGTGGCCGTCGGCCTGGAAGTGAATGTCTCGCGCATGGCGGTGCGGGCGATAGACCTGTCAGGCCAGGTACTGGCCGAACGAGTGGTGCTGGATGACCTGGAGGCCTCCGACCCGGCGCGGGTGCTCCCCCGCCTGGCGGAGCTGGCCACGGATGTGTTGGCCCTCGACGCCGTAAGGCATGCGCGCAAGGTTGGTGCAGCGATCGCACTACCCGGACTGGTTTCGCACGAGACCCTGCTGCGCGCCCCCAACCTGGGGTGGGAGCGGATCGATCCGCGGCGATACCTGGCGGCGGCGCTCGAAGCCGACGGCCTGGTGCTGCGCCTGGGCAATGAGGCGAATTTCGGTGCCCTCACCGCGGGCCGCACCCGCCCCGCAGCACCTCATTCAGACCCGTCTTACATTTACCTCTCCGGCGAGAACGGCATCGGAGCCGGGATCGTGCGCGACGGGCAAGTCATGTTGGGCGCCTCAGGTTTCGCCGGGGAGATCGGCCATATTCAGGTTGATCCCACCGGGCCACTGTGCACCTGCGGCAACCGCGGCTGCGTGGAGCGCTACGCGGGGCGCCGTCTTATTCTGGCTGCCGCTGGCCTTGACGAGGCCGCGGCGCCGGAAGAGCTGGTAACCGCATGGGAGTCCGCGGCTCCCGCCGCGCGGCAGGCCGTCACCCGGGCCGCGCAGGCGCTCGGCGTCGGGCTGAGCGCCGCCATCAACATCATGGACATCCCCACCGTGATCCTGGGCGGGCACCTCGCCCCACTGGCCGAGATCCTGCGCCCCGAGCTCGAGGCGGAGCTACGGCAGCGAGTCCTGTCCTCCCGGTGGTCCGTACCCCAGGTCATCACGACCTCCCAGGACCAGACGCCGGCGGTGACGGGTGCGGCCTGGTCGCTGCTGGAGGAGGTTGTCGCCGACCCCGCGACCTGGATCTGACCATCCGGCTCCTCTACCCCAACAGCCCCCTCCCCTCGCCGAAATCGGCACTAGTTACGTACCGAGATCGGCAGATATGACGTACGGGCCACCCGTATAGGATTGCCCACGTGGGCGAGGACGGCACGCGGGGCGACGTAGAGCTGCTGCTGCGGGTGGCGCGGTTGTACTACGAGCAGCACCTCACCCAGGCTGACATCGCCCGCGAGATCGGCTATTCGCGCCCCAGTGTCTCGCGCCTGCTAAGCCGCGCCCGCGAGCAGGGCATCGTGCACATCACGATCTCCCACCCCTTGGAGCACATTCTCTCGGTGGAGAAGCGCCTGCGTGAGAGACTGCCGCTCAGGGCGGTCCGAGTCGCCGAGGTCAACGGGACCGACGTGATCGGCGCCGTCGGGCAGGCCGCCGCCGAGCTGCTAATCGACTCGGTCGCAAACGGGCAGGTCGTCGCCGTCGGCAACGGGCGCTCAATCCAGGCCGCCGCCCAACGTATCCCGCAGATCCCGCGAGTGGACTGCACCATAGTCCAACTGCTCGGCTCGATCCCCGGCGGCCTGCCCTCCTGGGGCCGGGATGCGCCGACCATCTGCACCCGCATCGCCAGCCAGCTGGGCGCGAAGGTGTCCCGCATGCCGGTGCCACTGATCGTCGACAATCCCTCACTGCTGCGGCCACTCATGCGCGAGGAGAAGGTGGCCACCACCCTGGCACTGGCAGCCCGTGCAGATGTGGCACTCGTCGGCGTGGCCGGGGTGGAGGCGAAGGGCGCGGGCAACATCCTGGCCGAGTACCTCACCCCGGACGTGCGCGAGGCCATTCGTACGGGTGGAGCGGTGGGGCACATCCTTGACCACCATTACGACGCCGCCGGAAACCCCGTTCCCACTCCGCTGACACCGCGCACCCTGGCGCTACCGCTGGACGAGCTGCGGCGCATCCCGCTGGTCATTGGAGCGGCCGGCGGTGAGGACAAGGTGGAGGCGATCGTCGGCGCCATCCGGGGCGGCATCCTGAGCGCGTTGGCCACCGACTACCAGACCGCCCTGTCGATCCTCGACATGCTCTGAAACTGGTGGCCACCCGGCGTACCGGGCCCGGAGAGGGATGAAGAGCAGACAAAAGGCCCAGATCTGGCGAACGGCCATTGAAACTGTTCCGCCGATGATCTGGGCCCTTGCGGCTCTGCTCAGCGTCCTGCTAGGCCGCTGAGATCAACATCCCGGATGTCTCCGGGGAGTCGGGCGGTTACCGCCGCTCGGCTCCCCACAATGGTCTCACATCGCAAGCCATCGGCGCCAGCCTTCTTCACCGGCCGCCGCCCCCGCTAATCCGTTTCCGCCTGCGGAACCGCGGCACGTTTGCGGTGGTAGAGCAGGTAGGCACCCACGCGTGCGCGCAGGCTCGGGCGCACTTCCTGCGGCCAGCGGCGGGCGACGTAGGAGACGGCGTCATCCACCTCCAGCCGCTGCGTGGAATTGCCGACCCGTACCCACAGTTCGGTACCGCCACTGCCCTTGGGGCCCTTGAGGTACACAGGCACGGGCGAGGGCGGCACCGTCACCCGGCATACCTCACCGGCCCCGTCCGCGGCCGCCGCGAAGTCCAGACGCGGCAGCGCCGCGGCGTTCGTCCCCAACCGCACTCGCCACAGGCTGCGCAGGAAGAGCTCGAAGCGGTCGGCGTCGGGTTGACGCAGGGTGGCGTAGTCCGGGTCCAGGCCGATCAGCCGCCCGTCGTCGTCGACGCCCAGCAGCAGGGTCCCGCCCCGGGAGTTGAGGAAGGCGGCCACGGTCTTGGCCACAACCGTCTCCATGGCGTCGTCGCGCTTGCCGGTGTGCATGTTGACTCGGGCGGAGGATTTCAGCTCCAGACGCTCCGACTCGCCCCGCCGGGCCACCTCGGCGATCGGGTCCAACGGCGGCTCGTGCTGGATGCGGGTTATGACCAGCGCGGTCAGTCCCACCACGATCACGGCGACGACGACGGCGGAGGCCAGGATCCGCGGCGCCCATAAGTAGTCCTCGTTGAACAGCCACGCGCCCCCGGCGAACCCGGCCCACAGGCCGATCAGAGCGGTGAGGGTGGCGGTGGATGTGGAGATACGTGCCCGCCGCCGCACCAGGTGGGAGGCGAAACGGCCGACCAGGTAGGCCACGAGCAGCGCCGCCGGCTGAATAAGGACGGCGAACAGTAGCACCGGGCTGCGCGGCGCCGGCGGGAGTGCGGTGGAGTTGAGCGGCAGGACGCTAATCAGGCCTGTGAACGAGACGGGCATGGCGCCCCAGCGTAGGGCAGTACGCTCAGCCGCGATCCCGCAGGTGCCGAGCCAGCAACGTCAGGTCGGCGGGACTCAACCGGTCCGCGGCGTTCAGGTGGTGCCAGAACGGGTACGGCAAGCCGGTTGCGCTGACCTGTTCCAGCCGCTCCATCTCCTCAGCAGTGAGCGCCAAGTCGGCAGCACCGAGATTCTGCTGCAACTGCTGCTCATTGCGCGCCCCCACGATCACCGAGGTGACCGCCGGCTTGGCCAGAACGTAGGCAAGAGCCACCTGACTGGGTGCGACGCCGTGCCCGTCGGCGATCGCCACGAGTTCCTCGACGATGTCGTAGAGGACCTCTACGTCATACACCGGCGGCTCGTCCCAGCCCTCCACGTGGCGGCTGCCGGCGGGCGCGTCGACTCCGCGGCGGTACTTGCCGGTCAGCAGCCCGCCTGCCAGCGGGCTCCACACCAGGATGCCTATGCCCTGGTCCACCGCGGCGGGTACGATCTCGTGCTCGATATCCCGGGTCTGTACGGAGTAGTGCACCTGGTTGCTGACGAACGGGGTCAGGCCGTGACGGTCGGCGGTCCACAGGGACTTCATCATGTGCCAGGCCGCATAGTTGGAGCAGCCGATGTAGCGCACCTTGCCCGCGTGCACCAGATCGTCCAGGGCGGTAAGCGTCTCCTCCAGGGGCGTGACCCCGTCCCACTCGTGCACCTGGTAGAGGTCGATGTGGTCAGTGCCCAGGCGGCGCAGGCTCGCCTCCACGCTGCGCATGATGTGGTGCCGGGAAAGGCCGGCGTCATTGGGGCCCTCCCCCATGGGCATCCGCACCTTGGTGGCGATCAGGACGTCCTCGCGGTCCGCGCCGAGCGCCTTGCCGAGGATCTCCTCGGACAGTCCGGCGGAGTACATGTCGGCGGTGTCGAAGAGGTTCACTCCGGCGTCGCGTGCGATGTCGATTTGCCGACGCGCTCCGTCCACATCAATCTGACCCACCGTGCGCGCGAACCCGGTGCCGCCAAAACCCATGGTGCCCAGGGTGATGGTCGAGACCCGTAGGCCGCTTTTGCCAAGCTGTCTGTATTCCATGACACATACGGTACGACTCGATCTGCGGGGGCGGAAGGGGCTCTCGGCACCTCCCACCCCCGCGGATCCGCGACCCTCAGGCCGCCCAGGCGGCCAGCCCCTCGAAGATGAGGCGGCCGACGACGGAGCCGCCGTCGAGCACCCCAATGCTGCGGGAGGCGGAGTATGCGGCGCGTCCGTGCACGGCCTCCATCTCCCGGGTGGACTCCGATCCCTGGGCGGCCGCCTCGGCGGCGCGCCGCAGCAGCTCGCTCAAAGCGGTCTCACCTCCGGCGACGGCGCCCTCGGTGAGCGCCGTCGTCCCGGGCACGAGCGCGTCCAGGATGGTCTTCTCCCCCGGCTTGGACTCGGCCTTGTCCATGATGGCCTCCACGCCCGCCTGCAGGGCCTGCGCGGCAGTGACGACGTCGGCCTCGGTCTTGCCGCGCAGCGCTCGTGCCATACCCATCATCCCGAAGCTGAGGATGGTTCCCAGTGACGACGGCGCCGCGCCGTTGAAGGCCTTGGCCGCTCCGCGCAGGAGCTGCCCGAGGTCGGTCTGCTCCTGGGCGGCCAGGTACTCGGACAGTGCCCGGAAGCCGTCGTCCATGGAGATGCCCAGGTCTCCGTCCCCACTGACCTGGTCCAGGGATACCAGGTAGTTCCGGTTGGTGGTCATCAGGGCGCTGATTTCACCGGCGATTGCCGCAAGTGACTCACGGTTCAGCATGTGGGCCTCACTTGTTCGCATTGGTGTAGAAGGGCGTGGTGGCCGGGGCGCGCAGCAGTTCCTTCAGCTCGGCGTCGAGCTTGAACACGGACACCGACAGCCCCGCCATTTCCATGGAGGTGGCGAACTCGCCTACATGCGGCATAACCACCGTGACTCCGCGTTCGGCCAGCAGGGCGTGCACGGAGCGGTACACGATGAGCTGCTCCTCCAGCGGGGTGCCGCCCAGGCCGTTGATCATCACCGAGACCTCGTCCCCGGCATCCAGCGGCATGTCAGCCGCGATGGTCTCCAGGATGAGGCGGGCGATCTCCTCGGCGGTCATCATGGGGCGCACCTCGATGCCGGCCTCCCCGTGGATGCCCATGCCGATCTCGATCTGCCCCTCCTGGATGGTGAAGGTCGGCTCACCGACCTTGGGGACAATGCACGGTGATAGTGCCACCCCCATGGTGCGGATGTTGTCCAGGGCGCGGGCGGTGACGGCGGTGACCTCGTCGAGTGTCATCATCTTCTCGGCGGCGGCCCCGGCGATCTTGAACGCGTAGACCAGCCCGGCCACGCCCCGCCGCTTGTCGGCGCGCTCCTTCGGAGAGCTGGCGACGTCGTCGCGGCCGAGCAGCTGCCGGGTCTCGATATCGTCGAACTCGACGTCCTCACAGGCCATGCGGAAGTTGAAGACGTCGCCGTTGTAGTTGCCGTACAGGCACAGGACGCCGGCGCCGCGGTCGCAGGCGCGGATCATGTCGGCCATCTTCTCGGCGGCCGGTGAGGCGAAGACCTCCCCGACGGCGCATCCGTCCAGCATGCCCTGCCCGACGTAGCCGAGGAACAGGGGCAGGTGCCCGCTGCCGCCGGCGGTGACGACGCCGACCTTGCCCTCCGGCGCCGGGTAGCGTGAGACGAGTACCCGGAAGTCGCCGTCGAGCAGGGCAACACGGTCGCCGTAGGCCGCTGCGATGCCCTCCATGGTGTCGCGGACGAAGCTGTCCGCGCTGTTGAGTATCTTCTTCATGCTTGCCTCCCAGGGTTCTACGTGCCGTCTCAGTGCTGGTTGGGGAAGGTGATCTCCGCCGGATACGCCCACTTCTGGAGCTCTTCGGTGGCGAAGGACTCGGGCTCGACGCCGCCGTTGGCCGTGAGCGCCTGGTGGTAGAGCTGGGCGAGCTCCTCGATGTAGGCGGCCTTGAGGTAGGCCTCGTACAGGTTGCGGGAGTCGACGGCGACGGCGCCGTGCTTCTCCAGCAGCACGCAGTCGGCCTCGCGCACGGCCTGACGCACCGAGGCGGCCAGCTCGGGGGTGCCGGGGCGGCCGTACGGGGCCACGGGAATGCGCGCCCGGCTCAGCCCCAGGTTGGCGACCTCGTAGACGATGGCGGGGATCGGCTTGTTCAGCAGCGCGAAGGAGGTGGCGTAGGCCGAGTGGGTGTGCACGATGGCGACCAGCTCGGGACGCTCCTTGTAGATCTCCAGGTGCATGAGCACCTCGCTGGTGGGTCGCAGGCCGGATTCGTTCTCGACGACGTGGGCGTCGAGGTCCATGACCACCACGTCGCGCGGGGTCAAAAGGTCACGGTCCAGGGAAGTGGGCGAGGCGACCAGCAGGCCGGTTTCGGCGTCGCGGATGGAGAAGTTGCCGGACTTGTGCTTGCACAGCCCGTCGTGCTGCGCCCGCTTGGCGATCTCGCACAGTTCCTTCTTCAGGGTTTCAAGCATGAGTGTTCTACTTTCTGGTTTCGATGGATTCTCGGGTGTTGATCAGGGCCGCGGCGGCGGTGGGTCACCGCCGCCGCGTGAGTCAGTCGCCTCAGGCGGTGACTCCGGCCTCGACGGCCGCCGCGCGCGCCTCGTTGCGCTCCTTGATCAGGCTGCGCGAGTACGCCGCGAAGCAGACCAGCCAGGCCACGAAGATGACCAGCGGGATGAAGTTCCCGTCGAGGACTTGCATGAGGTGGGACAGCGCGTAGGTGAAGATGGGCGCGTCGATGGAGGAGTTGGAGATCATCTGCCCGGCGGACAGTTCCACCGCCCTGGTGGAGTTGGCCAACTCGGTCATGAACGGGGCGAAGGCGGTGCCCACCCACAGGAACACGGGGGCGAAGATCGTGCACTGGATGAGCATCCGGATGATGTTGCCCTTGCTGGCGAAGTAGGCCGCCACCGCGATGCAGATGTTGATGATGCCCGCAAAGGGGAGAATGCCGTTGCCGGGCAGGAAGAAGGCGTAGGCGAGGGTCACCGGGATGGTCCAGATCACGGCGATCCAGATCTCGTTGGCGCCGCCGAGAAAGGGCCAGTCGAGCCCGACGAACAGCTGCCGGTCGTTGAAGCGCTTGCGCATGTACTCGGAGATCGCGTTCGAGATCGGCTCGAGCGCCTGCATGAAGTACTTGGAGATGACCGGGAACAGGGTCAGCGCCGTAGCGGCCTGAATGCCGAGCGTCAAAATGGCGGCGACGTCAAACCGGGCGAGGACGCCGAACAGGATGCCGAGGATGAAGCCCAGCACGTGGTTCTCGGCGAAGATGCCGAGCTTGTCGCGCAGGTCGGCGGCGTTGAACGAGCGGTCGAGCCCGGGGATCTTGCGCAGCAGCCAGTCGATCGGGTACATGGGGGCGGCCAGGAACACCATGCGGTGAGTGATCGTCACGCCCGGGATGCCGGTCATGGTTTCCACCCGGTGCTGGTGGAAGTCCGCGGTCTTCAGCTCGAAGACCACCTGAATGGCCGCGATGACAAATGCCAGCCACACCATTCCGGTTATGTAGTACACGGCGACGGCGGTGAAGATCTTGCCCCACACGTTCCACAGGTCCGCGTTGAAGGTCTCGGTCTGCTTCAGCAGGATCAGCACGATGTTGATGCCGATCACCAGTGGGAACATCAGGAAGGCATAGGGCCACGACCAGGAGATCGTGGACATCGTCGTCCACCCGCCGTCGGTGATGGGCAGGTCCACGCCGATGGTGTCCGACATCGCCTGAGCGGCCGGCGTGATCGCCTCGGTCATGTAGCTGATGAGCATGGTCATGCCGGAGAAGGCCACGCCCAGGGTGATGCCCGCGGAGATGGCGTCCTTCACCTTCATCCGGACGATCAGACCGGCGATGATGATGATTATGGGGACGAAGATGGCGGCCCCGAGCGAGAGCAGGAAGTTGACGGAGTCCTGAAGGATTTGCATGTCAGTTGCTCCCGGAGGACTTAATGGCCTCGATCAGCTTGGTCAGCTCCTGGTCCTGCCCCATGCCGGTCAGGAACGCGATCCCGTTAATGACGGGGACGGAGCGGGGCTTGTTCTCCCGCACGATGGTGATGTAGGCGGCGGCGTCGGCCAGGTGGCGGTCGACGGACTTCAGGTCGACGGCCTGGACGTCGGCGTCGACCTTCGCCTCCTTCAGTAGGCGGCTGACCTTGCTGGCAACCGTCTGGGATGTGGCGACGCCGCTGCCGCAGGCGACTACTACTTTTGCGGTCATGGTGGGTTCTCCTTGTGAGTGGGTGGGTGTGGGGTGTGGGTGTTTCCGGCTCAGGCGGCCTCGATGCCGGACATGCCGGAAAGCACCCGGTAGTACTCGTCCGGGGTCTGCGCCGCGCTCAGCTGCTCCATGAAGGCCGGGTCCTGGAAGGCCTGCAGCATGATTTGCAGTACCTCCACGTGGCGGTCCTCCTGCACGAAGCCGAGGACGAAGATGAAGCGAACCGGGTGGACGACGTCGTCGTTGCCCATCTCCCGCCAGTCAATCGGCCTGGCCAGGCGCACCGGGGCGATGAAGGGCTTGACGATGTGTTCGACGTCGGAGTGGGGGATGGCAACCGCCTCCGGCATGGTTGGGAGCGCGGTCGGGTACTTGCGCTCGCGTTCCACCAGCGCCTCATGGAAGGTTTCCCGAATGTAGCCCGCGCGCAGGAGCTCCGCCGCGATCCGTTCGAAGAACTCCTGCTGGTCATTCACCTCCCAGTCGAGGCGGATCAGGTCGGGCTTGAGCAGATCCAGCTGCATCGCTGCCATCTCCTTGCGTCTCGCCTTCGAGTACCAGGGTCCGGACGAGGTCCGGACACCTCGGGAAACTAGCGGCAAGTGCCCGCAGAAAACACCCCTTCGGCGAGCATATGTTCACCAAAGGGCTATCAGATCTGCGCGCCCAGTCGGCGATATGGCGCCAACTACCAGGCGATTTCCCGGTCGCACCGGCGCGCATTCACATCCGTTTATGAACATTCGTTCATCACCCTATCGGCTCGGCGTAGCGCCAGGCGCGGCCCCGGCAGCACCGGGGACGGCAGCGCCCGGCCCCACGCCCGCCCGCAGGGGCCCGGGCGGCGGCGCACTCGGGCTGCGCAGGACCTCACACCCGCACCGCTCGCCCGGCGCCGGCGCGCACCTCCACGACACCCTTGATGCCCACCCGCCGGACCACCACCTACCGCCGTTTGTCTTTTCGAGATACATTTATCGCGTGCAAGCTCGCATGCACGTTCATCCCCCCCCGCGCACCAGCTCCGCGGCAGGCGCCATGCGGCGGCGCTCCGGCTCCGCCCAGCGCAGCCGCGCCCGTGGCGGCGCTGGCGCACGCACCTGTGTGCTCCGCTTCGTCTTGCCCGGCGGGCCGCTCGCGTGGATGATGCATCCAGCTTCCGCAGCGTGCGCGCTCACCGACCGGGCGCACGCTGGCACCAGCGCCTGCACTGCAGGCAACTCCGCAGACCGCTAGACAACCAATCAGACGACCGACCAGACGATCAACAAAGGAGCTGCCCATGAGCACCGAGCCCCTACCACTCACCGACCTGGACCTAAAGGCCATCAACGTCGCCAAGGCACTGGCCGCCGACGCCGTGGAGGCGGCGGGCTCTGGTCACCCCGGCACGCCAATCTCGCTGGCACCAGTGGCCCACCTGCTCTACCAGTACGAGCTGCGCCACGACCCCGCCGACCCGAACTGGCTGGGCCGCGACCGCTTCGTCCTGTCCGCCGGGCACGCCTCCCTGCTGCAGTACTGCCAGCTGTTCCTGACCGGCTACGGCATCCCTATGGAGGGCTTCACCCACTTCCGCTCCCCCGCCGGCCTGCCCGGGCACCCCGAGTTCGGATACACCCCCGGCATTGAGACCACCACCGGCCCGCTGGGCGCGGGCTTCTCCAACGCCGTCGGCCTGGCCATCGCGGCCCGCCGCGAGCACGGCCTGTTCGAGCCGGACGCCGCCGACGGCGCCTCCCTGTTCGACCACTTCGTCTACACGATCATGGGCGACGGCTGCATGCAGGAGGGCGTCGCCTCCGAGGCCGCCTCTCTGGCCGGCACCCTGCAGCTGGGCAACCTGATCGCCATCTATGACGACAACGACATCTCCATCGAGGGCGACACCGATATCTCCTTCACCGAGGACCCCTCCAAGCGCTTCGAGGCCTACGGCTGGCAGGTGCTCGACGTCGACTGGAAGGCCGGCGGCGCCTACCACGAGGACCTGCAGGCCCTGCACGAGGCGCTGGTGGCGGCGCGTGCGGAGACCAAGCGCCCAACGATGATCCGCCTGCACACGATCATCGCCTGGCCCTCCCCCACCAAGCAGGGCTCGGAGGACTCTCACGGCGCCAAGCTCGGCTCCGAGGAGGTCGCCGGGCTGAAGACCGCCCTGGGGCTGGACCCGCAGGCATCCTTCCAGCTGCCCGACGACGTTCTTGCCTTCACCCGCTCGCACGCCGCCGAGCGCGCCGCGGCCGAGCGCGCCGACTGGGACGCCCGCTTCGCCGCCTGGCAGCAGGCCGCCCCCGAGCGGGCCGCCCTGCTGGAGCGGCTACAGGCAGGCAAGCTGGATGCGGGCCTGGACGCCGCACTGCCGGTGTGGGAGGTGGGTGACGCCCTGGCCACGCGTGCGGCCTCCGGCAAGACGCTCACGGCCCTGGCGCCGGTGGCCCCGGAGCTGTGGGGCGGGTCCGCGGACCTGGCCGGCTCCAACAACACCACCATGGCCGGGGAGCCCTCCTTCCTGCCCGCCGACCTGGCTCGTTCCGACGGTGACGGCCCCTACGGGCGCACCCTGCACTTCGGCATCCGCGAGCACGCCATGGGCGGGATTCTCAACGGCATCGCCCTGGACCGTCTGACCCGCGCGTACGGGGGCACCTTCATGGTGTTCTCCGACTACATGCGCCCGGCCGTGCGCCTGGCGGCGCTGATGGGCCTGGGGTCCATCTTCGTGTGGACGCACGACTCCATCGGCGTGGGCGAGGACGGCCCCACCCACCAGCCGATTGAGCACCTGGCCGCGCTGCGCGCCATCCCGGGCCTGGCGGTGGTCCGTCCCGCTGACGCCAATGAGACGGCGGCCGCGTGGGCGGAGATCCTGCGCCGCCCGGAGGGCCCGGCCGGAATCGTGCTGTCCCGGCAGAACCTGACCGTCCACGCTGATGCCGAGACCGCCCGCGCCGGTGTGCACCGCGGCGCTTACGTGCTGGCCGAGGCCACGGATGCTGCTGGCACCGAGGTCTCCTCCGCGGTGGTGCTGGTCGCCACCGGCTCCGAGGTGGGCGTGGCCATGGACGCCCGCGAGGTGCTGCAGGCCGAGGGCACGCCCACCCGCGTGGTCTCCGCCCCCTGCCTGGAGTGGTTCGCCCAGCAGGACGAGGCCTACCGGGCCTCGGTGCTGCCCGAGGCGGGCGTGCGGGTGTCCATCGAGGCCGGCTCGGCCATGGGCTGGCGCGAGATTGTTGGCGACGACGGCCTGATCGTCTCCCTGGACCGCTTCGGCGCCTCCGCGCCCGGCACGCAGCTGTTCAAGGAGTACGGCTTCACCGGCGAGGCGGTAGCGGCGCGGGTGCGCGAGGCCCTGGCCCGCGCCTGACAGGCGGCCACTACGGCGCGGGCGGACCACCTTAACGGGTTGTCCGCCCGCGCCTGATTATCAACTCAGCTCGCCCACGCCCGGTCGGCGTGTTCGTCCTACCGACAGGCCCAGACACCACGAGTCGCGTTCCACGACCCCCGGGAAGTTCCACGACCTTGGTGTGCTTTCCACGACCACCCCGGGGTCGTGCAACAAGCACAAAGGTCGTGCAACAAGCACCAGGGACGTGGAACGCAACCCCCAACCGCGGGCACGCGCCGGGCGCTGCGGCCTGGTGGGCCCAGGGGCTCGGCGTGAGCGCGCGCCGCACGCTCATTCGCGGCGCGCTTCTAGCGATTTGGCGTAATTACGCGGAAAACGCATCAGCCGGTGAACGGTACAGTCGGCTCCCATGTGCGGCGACCCTCGCGGCGCACATGGGAGC
>NZ_PIZC01000065.1:92845-94363 GCF_019325145.1 Actinomyces sp. 594 | reverse complement strand
CCCCCAGCGCCAATGGTACTGCCCCCGACAGGCGGGCGGGAGAGTAGGACACCGCCGGCACACCCACCCACCCACAACCACACACACAACAATCGAAGCGCCGAATCGGGCGCGTCAACGTGCGCTACTGGGTTATCCTCTGAACGCGAGCGAGAGGTCGCTACGAGGAGGATGCAATGACTGCGGTGGCATGCGGGATCGATATTGGAGGATCGGGCATCAAGGGTGCCAGGGTCGATCTGGACACCGGCGAGTTCGTCGGCGATCGTATACGCATACCCACTCCTCAGCCGGCCACGCCGGACGCCGTCGCGGAAGTGTGCAGGCAGTTAGTTGAAGGACTCGGCATAAGCGCGAACGTCCCCGTAGGTGTCGCGTTTCCAGCTCCGATCGTGCACGGGACGGTTCCCTTCATCGCTAACTTGGACGAGTCTTGGGCCGGTACCGATGTCAATGAGTTGATGCAGCGGCACCTGGGTCGTCCGGTAACGGCTTTGAACGACGCGGATGCCGCAGGACTGGCAGAGGTTGCCTTCGGCGCAGCCAAGGGCGTCAGCGGAACGGTCATAGTGACGACGCTCGGAACCGGCATCGGCTCGGCGATCATCGTCGACGGAACGCTCGTGCCAAATACCGAGCTCGGGCACCTCGAGATCGACGGCTACGATGCGGAGAAGCGCGCTTCGTCCGGGCAGCGCGAGCTACAAGACCTGTCATGGAAGAAGTGGGCCAAGCGGCTGCAGCGCTATTACTCACATCTGGAGATGCTGTTCTCGCCGGATCTGTTCGTGGTCGGCGGCGGCGTGTCGAAGAAGCACGATAAGTTCCTGCCGCGGCTCGAGCTCAAGGCGCCGATCGTGCCTGCGCAGCTGCTCAATACTGCCGGCATCGTGGGTGCGGCCTACCAGGCGAGCCGTGCGGCCCAGCAATAGAACCCGACACCAGGGCATCGGGGTACCGGCGATCGCTGAGGACGCCCCGGCCGGGATGAGGGACCAGACACCAGGGCACCGGGGTATACCGGGCCTCGCCGATAGCGTTCAACCTGTTGCCATGACGCAAGCGCATACGGACCCGCTCACTGGCCCAACTTCTACTGTCCTGATTCCGGTTACCGCGGACGGTGAGGTTGAGCCCAGGTTTGGTCGGGCGCCTCGCGTTGCGGTCGTGACTGCCTCCGCCGGGGTCATCACCGATTGGCAGGAGTTCGAGGTCGGCTGGGACACGGCCCATGACGTCGGCAGCCATGGAGCGCACCACGCGCGCATAGTCAGGTTCTTGAATGAGCACCGCGTGGACACCATCATTGCCACGCATATGGGTGGCGGCATGCAGCGGGTAGTGGCACGGATGGGCCTGCGGCTGCTGGGGACACCGGGCGGACGCGCCCGTGCCGCGGTCGTCACGGCCTTAGCGGCGGCGGAGTCCCAGGGCGCTGACCCTAACGACGCTAGCCAGCGATGACTCAGGCGTCGGCGGCCCCAAGATCGAGACGGCGCTCGGGCACCGGCAGGCAGC
>NZ_PIZC01000065.1:84666-92565 GCF_019325145.1 Actinomyces sp. 594 | reverse complement strand
GGCAGGTCTTGTCAGGGAGTCGTACAGCCGTGGTGGGTCCGCGTAACGCGCGCAGGCCCACCACGGCTGTCGGGTCAGCTCAGCGCGGCGGCCACCGCAAGACGCAGGGAGTCCTGGAAATGCGTCTCGCGCTCCGCGGCGCTCATATCACCGGAGTGATCCAGCAGGTGGTCGGAGATCGTCAGCACTGCCAGTGCCTGCTTGCCGAATTCGGCGGCCACTCCGTAAAGGGCCGCGGCCTCCATCTCCACGCAGAGCGTGCCGTACGCCGATAAGCGCTCCGTCTGCCCTTCCGGCGTGAAGTAGAAGTGATCACGGGAGATGATCGTCCCTGTGTGCAGGCGATCGGAAAGGCCGGCATCGATGCCCGCACTGTACGCGGCCATCGCGAGGCGGAAATCTGCCACAGCGGAGAAGTTCACGCCCGGGATGCGTAGCTGGTTCATTGCGGAGTCGGTATGAGCGCCGGTTGCGATAACCACATCACCCACATGCACCTGCTTGCCGATCCCGCCTGCGGTCCCCACACGGATGATGCGTTCGACTCCGAACTGGCTGAACAGCTCGGTGGCGTAAATGGAGAAGGACGGCTGCCCCATTCCCGAGCCCATGACTGACAACGGCTTGCCGCCAACGGTTCCCGTGAAACCGAGCATGCCGCGCACGTCTGTAACCAGTCTGGCGTCATCCAGCAAGCTCTCGGCGATTCGCTGAGCGCGGCGTGGGTCCCCCGGCATGAGTACCGCAGGTGCGAAGTCTCCGGGTTCGGCGGCTATATGAGGCGTGGCCATGGTTGTCCTCTCGATCACAATCAGTGTGCTGCGCATCCAGGCGTCCCGGAGGTGCCCGGTGTCTTAGATGCGTGACATGCCAGTGTCGCACACCTGGAACGCGCGGGTGCCGTGCGGCATGCTCCAGATGTCCTGCTGGACATCACGTTATTACTGACGTAGTCGCTCGGTCTGCAGTAACCCGGCCGGAGCCCTTCTGAGCGCCACGCGCCAGGGCTGCCGGGGCTAGTCGGGGCTTTATTGGCGCCGCCACGGAGAGCGCGGGAGGTGGGGGAGCGTACAGAGGCGTCCGCATGGCGGGACGTGGTAGGCGCCCCGGACGCCTGCGACTATCGTCCTACTGTTCCAAGCCCTGTGCTATCACGCATGGGCAGCCGGGTATGCCGGCTTCCAACAACCCGGAAGGTTCTCAATGCCCTCCAGTCCCGGATCGCCAACAGCCGCGAAGATGCCCGCGCGCGAACAGTGGAGTGGACAGCTAGGCTTCCTGCTGGCCGCCATCGGATCTGCTGTCGGACTCGGTAACATCTGGCGGTTCCCCGGCACCGCGTACAACAACGGCGGCGGCGCCTTCATGGTGCCCTACATCGTTGCGCTACTGATTACCGGCCTGCCTGTGCTCTTCCTGGACTACGCGCTTGGCCACCGCTTCCGGGGCTCGGCTCCGGCAGTCTTCCGCCGCGTGTCCAGGCGGTTCGAGTGGCTCGGCTGGTGGCAGGTCTTTATCTGCTTCGTCATTATGACCTATTACGCGGTGATCGTTGCCTGGGCGCTGCGCTACACGCTGTTCTCCCTGACCACGGCCTGGGGTGATGACGCCGCCGGCTTCTTCAGCGACTATATCGGGCAGAACCTGCTGGCTGACTCCTCCACCCCCGGCTACTCGCCGATCCCGGTCATCGGGGTGGTCATTCCGTTGGCCCTCGTCTGGGCCTTCGGCATCTTCGTCGTAGCCCGGGGCATTTCCCGAGGGGTGGAGCGAGCCAACCGGGTCTTCTTGCCGGTGCTGGTAATCATGTTTGTAGTCCTGGTGGCACGGGCGATCATGCTCCCCGGGGCCACCGACGGGCTCAATACTCTGTTCACGCCCGACTGGAGCCGATTGACGGACTACACCGTGTGGGTGGCGGCCTTCGGGCAGATCTTCTTCTCCCTGTC
Organism: Actinomyces sp. 594; assembly: GCF_019325145.1. Lineage (NCBI taxonomy): Bacteria > Bacillati > Actinomycetota > Actinomycetes > Actinomycetales > Actinomycetaceae > Actinomyces > Actinomyces sp. 594. The sequence goes on along the minus strand of NZ_PIZC01000065.1, from coordinate 90,616 downwards.
TATTGGCTTCGGCATCATGCTCACCTACGCCTCCTACCTCAAGCGTCGCTCCAACCTCGTGGGTACAGGGTTCACCGCGGCATTTGCCAACTCCTCCTTCGAGATCCTCGCCGGCATCGGCGTGTTCGCCACCCTCGGCTTCATGGCCCATGTGGAGGGTGTGACGGTAGCCGAGCTGGAGGGAATCCAGGGAGTGGGGCTGGCTTTTATCACCTTCCCGACGGTTATTTCCCAGATGCCGGGCGGGTCGCTGTTCGGCGTGTTGTTCTTCGCATCGTTCTCAATGGCGGGCCTTACTTCGTTCATCTCCATCCTCCAGGTGGTCACTCCGGCGGTAGGCGAGAAGCTCGGCTGGTCCAATGGCAAGGCGACCCTGGCGGCCGGCCTTCCCAGTGCCGCACTCTCGCTGCTGCTGTTCGGCACAGCCTCAGGACTGTGGGATCTTGACATCGTTGACGCCTACATCAACTACATCGGAGTGGTTGGCTCCGCGATCGTGATGTGCGTCGGCCTGGGCCTGGTGCTGCGTCGTCTCAAGGAGCTACAGCGGCACCTGAACCTCGTCTCCGACACCCGGATCATCGGCGGCTGGTGGCGGGCGCTCGTCGCCGTCGTCGCCCCGCTGCTGCTGGGATACATGTTCATCCAGAACGTGTGGGCCTATGTAACCAGCGGCTACGACGAGTACTCGGCGGGCATGCAGGGCGTATTCGGTTGGGGCACCATTTTCCTGGTTGCCGTCGCGACGATTCTCTTCACGCGGATGCCCTGGCGCACGCCGGTTGACGACTACACACCCCTCGACCTGGATGTGCTCGAGGAGGTGAAATGACATGACTGGTCAGGCGATCGCAGTAATGCTCGTCGCAATCGTCATCATCTGGGGCGGCCTGGCCGTCTCCGTGACGGCACTGATCGTGCGGGGGCGTCGTGAGGACGTTGAGGCACGTGAGGCGGCCCTCGCCGCGGCGCACGAGCACCTGAACCACCCACAGGAACCCAAGTGACAGGTGCGAATCCTCCAACAGCTGACCCGGGTTTCCCGGCGCTGCCGGCTTGGGACACAATGCGACACATGCCTTCGACTCAGGACCAGGACGCGATGCTACCGGCCCCCGTGGAACCCGCCTCCGCATGGCCCCGGCTGGTTGCCTTCGACTTGGACGGGACACTAGCCCCCTCCAAGTCGCCCATGCCGGCACCAATGGCCACCGCCCTGTGCGCTCTACTGGATGTGGTGCCCGTGTGCATCATCTCCGGCGGCCAGATCGGGCAGTTCCGCGAGCAGGTGCTCTCCCGTCTGGGTGCCAGCGCCGAGGAATTGGGGCAGCTTCACCTCATGCCCACTTGCGGGACGCGCTACTACACCCGTGGCGACGGCGACTGGAAGCTGGTCTACGCCAATGACCTCGATCCGGAACAGGTGAAGCGTGCCTTCGCCGTCGTGGAGGCCGAGGCGCGGCGTCTGGGACTGTGGGAGGAACAGACCTGGGGGCCGGCACTGGAGGACCGGGGCAGCCAGATCACCTTCTCGGCGCTGGGGCAGCAGGCGCCCCTGGAGGCGAAACAGGCCTGGGATCCGACGGGGGAGAAGAAGAGACGGCTGCGTGACGCCGTTGCCGCGCTCCTGCCGGACCTGGAGGTCCGCTCCGGCGGCTCCACCAGCGTGGACATCACCCGGAAGGGCATTGACAAGGCCTACGGCATGAGGAGGCTCGCCGAGGTCACCGGCATACCGCTGGAGCAGATGCTCTTCATCGGTGACCGCCTTGACCCCGAGGGCAATGACTACCCGGTTAAGGCGCTTGGTGTGGCCTGCCAGGCGGTTGACACCTGGGAGGACACGGCCGCATTCGTCACCGACCTAGCCGCCCGCCTGGCGGCCGGTGACCCGAGCTGAATCCCATGCCGAACGCTGCCTGGCGGCGCGCCTGCCACGGCCTCCGCGATGGCCTCGGCAGCGCACGCGCCACCATCAAGGACTGGTGGCGTGCACGCACCACCGGCTTTCGCACGGCCGTGCGCACCATCACCCTGCTGGTGCTGACCGGGCTCATGTCGCTAGCCATCGGTGTGTCGACGGCCTGCGCCTCCTCGCCCCTGGGGCCCCACGAGGCCACGTGGTCGGTCACCCTCGACTCCACCCTCGGCGTCGACCTGGGGCCACTGGGATCGGTGACCATGGACTCGCCCGCCGGCCCCCTCGGAGTGGAGGTGACGGTCGGGGAGATTCCGGGAGAACCCGATCCGGAAGCGGTATCGGCAGAGACTCTCGGCCGGGTACTGAGCTCCGACGGCGCCGCATACGTAGCCCTGATGACCCACCCCGAGCTGACGGTTGAACGGGGAGTGCGTGCCCTCGCGGATGACGCGCTGCGGCGCGCAGGCCTGATCGAGTCGGTCCTGCTGAGCCTGGTGAGCGTCGCTCGGCTGTCGGGACTGCGCCCGCACGTGCGGGCGTCGCGCCGTCTTCCGCATGCGGCGGCAACAGTGTTCGTGACGACGGTCACCGCGGTGGCGATCGCCCTCGTCGTGCCGGCGGTGCGCTCAGCTCCAGAGCCGGGCAACCGTCTGCAGGTCCTGGCGGGCACGCCCCTTGCCAATGCCCGGCTTTCCGGTCGAGTCGCGGATATCGTGCAGGCGTATGGTGGCCGCGTTGCGCAGTTCATAGATGAGAACCAGGCCTTCTACACGGCGGCGGAGAACAACTTGCGGGCGGCATGGACGGCCGCTGAGGCGACCGACGGCGCAGTGGATGTCACCGCCTCCGATGGGGGCGTGGATGAGGTATCGGTGCGGTCCGCCTTCGAGGCGGCAACGCTTCGTGGAACCACGCCACTCGTCCCCGCATCCACGCCGACGCCCACGGGCGCGCCGACGCCGAACCCAACCGCCAGGTTCGGCGCGGAGCCGACCCCGGCGGCAACCACCAACGCACCGGTAACCGGGGCCTGGGCAGTCGACCCGGAGCGCAACACCACTGCCGTGCTGACCACCGATCTGCACTGCAACCTGGATGTGATCTCCTTTGCGGGCGTCCTAGACGAGCTCGCCGACGCCGATATCCACATGGATGACGGCGACCTGACCATGACCGGGAGCCAGCCGGAGTCGATTTGCGTGGACGCCCTGTCCGACGCCGTGCCCCCGGGTGTCGCGCGCGTTGCCACCATCGGCAACCATGACTCCGACTCCACCGTAGCGCGCCTGCGCGCCCAGGGCTGGACCGTCACCGACGGCACCGTGCAACAGGTAGGCGGCCTGAACGTGCTCGGTGACACGGATCCGGACCGCACCTCCGCGTCCGGCACGGTCAGGCGCGGGCAGGAGGACGCCGTGCAGCTCGGCGGTCGGCTGGCAGCGACAACCTGCCGCGCCGCGGATGCAGGCAGTCGGGTCGACCTGGTCCTGATCCACCAGCCCTATACCTTCGCCCCTCTTGTCGCGGAGGGCTGCGCGCCGGTGCTGATTGCCGGGCACGTCCACCAGGAAAGAGGCGTGAAGACCAGCGTCGGCGGAAACCTTGATGTCACGCAACTGGTGTCCGGGGCCGGGAAGGGCGGGACCTCCATCGGACAGGTCACCGAGGACGCATATCTGCACGTGCTGTCCTTCGACCCCGACGGCGAGCTGACTGCCTGGCGTGCCGTCGTCCTGCATCCGGATGCCTCCGTCACGGTTGGCGCGTGGCAGCCGGTGCCCGCGGCGCAGCAGGAGGCATCCTGACAGCGCCGGCGGAGGCTCGAGGCATGAGCCGGGCCCGCCCGCTCCGCCGCGGCCGTGAGGCACAATGGAGGAACGCTCCGGAGGGCCGGGGCACTTCCACATCACAGAGTTCCAGAATCCCAGAATTCGTATCCCAGGAGAGGCCGAGGAGTTCCGCAGATGGCGCATGTGCCCACGCAGGCCGAGGTTGACGCGATGATCGACGCGATGAGCGAGGAGGAGCTGGACGCCTACTTGGAGGGGGCGCCCGTGCCGGTGCCGTCCCCTGGAAGCAGTGGGGCGGACCAGACACCGGGCCTGCGTCCCTGGCAGCAGGCCTCCGGCGCTCCTCGCTCCTACGGGATGTTGCTGGTAGTAGGCGCGCTGATCGGCATCGGCGCCTGCTGGGAGCTGATTGTCAGCCAGCTCGAGCAGCTGCGCGTACCCGAGGCGGACCTTCTTTGCGATGTGAATCCGCTCGTGTCCTGCGGGGACTCCCTGAACGTTTGGCAGGGAAACCTGCTGGGCGCCCCGAACTCCTTCATCGGGGCCATGGCCTTCGCCGTACTGCTCCTGATCGGTTTGCTGCTGGTCGCGGGCGTCCGGCTGCCTCGCTGGGTGTGGTGGGGGCTGGTGGCCGGTACGGCCTGCGGAATCGGCTTCGTCGCCTGGTTTCTGGGGGTTTCGGTGCTGGACTTCGGCAAGCTGTGCCCCTTCTGCACCGTGATCTGGGTGGTGACGATTCCGATTGCCACCAATACGTGGGCCCGAGCTGCGCAGGGCGACCACCTGGGCCTGCCCGCGGCGGCCGTCCGCCTGCTGGTTGCGGGGCGCTGGTGGATCGCCGGGATCCTGTACGCCGTGATCACTGCGATTGTGCTCGTGGCCTTCTGGGACGGCTGGGTGGCGATGCTGCGGTGAGCCAGGCGCAACGCGCCGAGGACGCGGGAGATCCCACGGCTGACGGCTCGGCGGTGACTCAGGACTATCTCAAGGCCGTCTGGGCGGCGTCGGAATGGGGCGGCCAGGGCGCCTCGATCACCGGGCTCGCCCGACGCATGGGGGTGGCGCCGTCGACCGCCTCGGAGAATGTGGCACGACTGGTAGAGGCGGGGCTGCTGGAACACGCCCCGTACCGCGCGGTCACGCTCTCGCAGCGGGGACGGCACCTGGCCCGGGAGATGGTGCGCCGCCACCGTCTGCTGGAAACCTATCTGGTGGAGGCACTCGGCTTCGAGTGGGATGAGGTCCACGCCGAGGCGGAGGTGCTCGAGCACGCAGTCTCCAACCGGGTGCTTGCCGCGCTCGACGCCGCCTTGGGGCATCCCGTACGCGACCCGCACGGGGATCCCATCCCGGATCCGGATGGGCGCGTCACAGTTCCTGACCTGTGTGCCGTCGAGTCGCTGCGCGTGGGGCAGACCGGTGTGGTCGGCCGCATCCGCGACGATGCGGAGGTCCTCAAGCAGTTGTCCCGCGCAGGTATTGGGTTGGATACACGTGTTCTCGTATTGGGCCACGACGCGGGCGGCACAGCCGACGGCGGCCGCCCCGACACCACCGTACGGGCGGTGCGGGAGGGCGAGGGCATTGCGGGGCGGGACTACCACGCGGCCGTTCCGGCAGGGAGCCTGTGGGTGCTGGCGCGCCCGGAACCGGCAGCGACACGCGCCTGATCATCTACGCTGGGGCTGTGACCGACACAACCAGCCCCGCACCATCGGTGTTCACCAAGATCATCAACGGCGAGATCCCCGGACGCTTTGTTTGGGCGGACGAGCTCTGCGTCGCCTTCGCCACCATCGCCCCACACACCGACGGGCACATCCTGATCGTGCCCCGGCAGCAGGTCGCCTCCTACGTGGACGCCTCCGACGAGCTCATCGCCCACCTGGCCGTCGTCGCCAAGCGCATCGGGCGTACCCAGACGCGTGTATTCGAAGCTGCACGCCCTGCCGTACTGGTGGTGGGCCTCGAGGTCGACCACCTGCACCTGCACGTGCTGCCCATCCGCGCCGAGGCGGACGTGGCCCCCGCGGCCGCACGCCACGACGTGCCCGCCGCCGAGCTTGACGCCGCCATGGAGCGCCTGCGCGTCGGCCTGCGGGAGGACGGCTGGGGCGGGAACGTGCCCGCTGCCCTGGGATCCCCGGCACTCGCCTGAGGCCACTCTCCGCCCGCACAAATGCCCGCCGGGCGCTCGACGTGACCGGCGTCGCGGCTCCACCAGCCGGACCGGCGCCGG
>NZ_PIZC01000065.1:0-84354 GCF_019325145.1 Actinomyces sp. 594 | reverse complement strand
CGCGCGCCGTTCGGCCTGCTCGCCGACGGCGCAGCGGCCCCGCCCCATCCACACGAGCCTTGAGGGAGCACTCCCGCAATGACGGAGAACAGCCGGTCGCAGCAGACCACCGACAACCCCACGCCGTACCGGTACACGGCCGACCTTGCCGGACGCCTGGAGACCGCCTGGCAGGACCGGTGGGAGCGCGAGGGGACCTTCAACGCCGATAACCCCGTCGGTTCCCTGGCCGGCCCCGACGCCGCCAAGGAGAAGTTCTTCCTGCTGGACATGTTCCCCTACCCGTCCGGCAAGGGGCTGCACGTGGGGCACCCGCTGGGCTACATCGCCACCGACGTCGTGGCCCGCTTCACCCGCATGACCGGCAAGAACGTGCTGTACACCATGGGGTACGACGCCTTCGGCCTGCCGGCCGAGCAGTACGCCGTCGCCACCGGACAGCATCCGCGCATCTCCACCGAGGCCAATATCGCCAACATGCGCCGCCAGCTGCGCCGCCTGGGCCTGTCCCACGACCCGCGCCGTTCTCTGGCCACCATCGACGTGGACTACGTGCGCTGGACCCAGTGGATCTTCCTGCAGGTGTACAACTCCTGGTTCGACCCGGACGCCCCACGCCGCGACGGCCGCGGCACCGGCGCCGCCCGCCCCGTGAGCGAACTGATCGAGAAGCTCGCCTCCGGGCAGGTGCCCACCCCGGACGGGCGCCCGTGGGCGGAGCTGACACCGGGGGAGCAGGCTGACGTCGTCGATTCCCACCGGCTCGCCTACGTCTCCTCCGCCCCAGTCAACTGGTGCCCGGGGCTCGGCACCGTCCTGGCCAACGAGGAGGTCACCAGCGAGGGCCGCTCCGAGCGCGGCAACTACCCGGTGTTCAAGCGGAACCTGCGCCAGTGGATGATGCGCATCACCGCCTACGGCGACCGGCTGGCTGAGGACCTGGACACGGTGGACTGGCCCGAGAAGGTCAAGACCATGCAGCGCAACTGGATCGGCCGTTCCGAGGGCGCCGAGGTCACCTTCGCGCTGCCCGGGGCCGACGCCGTCGGAGCCAGCCAGCACGAGCTGACCGTCTACACCACGCGCCCCGACACCCTGTTCGGAGCCACCTTCATGGTGGTCGCCCCGGAGCACCCGCTGCTGGGTGGCCTGTCCGGCGCCAGCCCGGAGCACGACGCCGCCGCCCTGACCGTGCCGCAGGCCTGGCCCGAGGGCACCCGCGACGCCTGGACCGGCGGCTACACCACCCCGGCCGAGGCGGTGGCCGCCTACCGGGCCCGCGCCGCCCAGGCCACCGAGGCCGAGCGCACCGATGAGGACCGCACCAAGACCGGCGTCTTCACCGGCCTGTTCGGCACCAACCCCGTCAACGGGGCACAGGTTCCCGTATTCGTCGCCGACTACGTGCTCATGGGCTACGGCACCGGCGCGATCATGGCGGTGCCCTCCGGCGACCAGCGCGACTGGGACTTCGCCCGCGCCTACGACCTCGACGTCATCGCCACCATTGCCCCGCCGGAGGGATTCTCCCTGGACGAGGCCGCCTGGACCGGCGACGGGCAGATCATCAACTCCGCCAACGCCGAGATCAACCTAAACGGCATGGGCAAGGACGAGGCCAAGGCGGCTATGACCGCCTGGCTGGAGTCCAAGGGCTACGGCCACGGCGCCGTCACCTACCGGCTGCGCGACTGGCTGTTCTCCCGCCAGCGCTACTGGGGCGAGCCCTTCCCGATCGTGTGGGATGAGGACGGCCGCCCCCACGCCCTGCCGGAGTCCATGCTCCCCGTGGAGCTGCCCGAGGTCAGCGACTACTCTCCGCGCACCTTCGACCCCGACGACGCCACTTCCTCCCCGGAGGCGCCGCTGGGCAAGGCGAGTGAGTGGGTGGAGGTCGAGCTCGACCTTGGCGACGGGCTCAAGACCTACCGCCGCGAGACCAACACCATGCCTCAGTGGGCCGGCTCCTGCTGGTACGAGTTGCGCTACATAGACCCGACCGACGCCGAGCACCTGGTCGATCCGGCCAATGAGGCCTACTGGATGGGTCCCCGCCCCGAGGGCGGCAACGTCTCCGGCGGTACCGACCTGTACGTCGGCGGCGTTGAGCACGCCGTCCTGCACCTGCTCTACTCCCGCTTCTGGCACAAGGTGCTGTTCGACCTGGGGGTCGTGTCCTCCTCCGAGCCCTACCACAAGCTGTTCAACCAGGGCTACGTGCAGGCCTACGCCTACACCGACGCCCGCGGCCAGTACGTGCCCGCCGACGAGGTCGAGGAGACCCAGGACGAGGACGGCAAGCCCGTATTCACCTGGCAGGGGCAACCCGTCAGCCGCGAGTACGGCAAGATGGGCAAGTCCCTGAAGAACATCGTCACCCCCGACGACATGTACGACGCCTACGGCGCCGACACCTTCCGCGTCTACGAGATGAGCATGGGCCCGCTCGACCAGGACCGTCCCTGGGACACCCGCGCCGTCGCCGGCGCCCAGCGCTTCCTGCAGCGGCTGTGGCGCAACGTCGTCGACGAGACCACCGGCGAGGTGACCGTCTCCGATGCCCCGGCCGATGAGGCGACCCGCCGCCTGGTCGCCCGCACCACCGTGGGCGTGCGCGAGGACTATGAGGGCATGCGCCTGAACACGGCGATCGCGAAGTTGATCGTGCTCAACAACCACCTCACGGGGCTCAAGACGGTTCCGCGCGAGGCCGTGGAGGCCCTGGTACTCATGGCCGCGCCCGTCGCCCCGCACATCTGCGAGGAGATCTGGCAGCGCCTCGGGCACAGCCGCTCCCTCGCCCACGAGTCCTTCCCGACCGTCGCCGATGAGGCGCTCCTGGCGGCCGAGAAGGTCACCTGCGTGGTGCAGGTCAAGGGCAAGGTCCGTGACCGCCTGGAGGTCGACCCCGACATCGACGCCGCCGAGCTGGAGAAGCTGGCCCTGGCCGCCCCCGGTGTGGTCCGCGCTCTGGACGGCCGCGGCGTGCGCAAGGTGATCGTGCGCGCCCCCAAGCTGGTGTCCGTCGTCCCCGAGTGAGGGGGCGGCGCCCCGCCGGGCGCGTGTCCGGTCACACCAGGATGCACACGCCGATGACGATTACCAGGTCGATAGTCGGCGTGTGAGACGCCGGGCGCCGACGTGCTGCGGGCCAGGCTCAGCGGCCGCGCAGGATGTTTCCCAGTATGGAGCGGGTGATCTGGCGGCCGGCGGAGCCGATCAGCTTCTCCACCTCACGCTGGCGCCGTTCTGCCGCCCGCTCCCGGGCCCGCTGCTCGCGCTCGGCCGCCTTCTCCGCCTCCCGCTGCAGCCGCTCGGCGGTGCGCTGGGCCTCCCGGGCGGCCGCGGCGTCCGCCTTCGCCTGCGCCTTGGCCGCCTCCTGCGCAGCCTTCTGGGCGGCCGCCTGCGCCTCGGCCTCCGCGCGCGCGGCCTCGGCCCGGACGGCCTCCTCCTCGGCGCGCTTGGTCAGCAACTCGTAGGCGGACTCGTTGTCAACCGCTTCTGCGTATTTGTGGCGCAGCGGCGAGGACGCCAGCACCGACTGGATCGTGGCCGGCTGTGCCGGACCCATCACCGCAGCCGGGGTATTCACGACGACGGGCGCCACCGGCGCGGGTCGGCCCTTCTCATCCAACACCGATACGACCGCCTGCCCGGTTCCCAGGCCGGTCAGCACCCGCGTCAGATCCAATGGCGAGACCGGGAAGGTGGACACGGCCTGCTTCAGCTTGGCGGCGTCGGCCGGCGTGTGCGCCCGCAGCGCGTGCTGGATACGGCTGCCGAGCTGGGCCAGCACCGCCTCGGGCACGTCCGTGGGGGACTGGGTGATGAACACGACGCCGACCCCCTTGGAGCGAATCAGCCTCACCGTGCGGGTAACCGCCTCCAGGAAGGCCTTGCCAGCGCCGTCGAAGAGCAGGTGAGCCTCGTCGAAGAAGAACACCAGCGACGGTTTATCCGGGTCCCCGACCTCGGGCAGCACCTCGAACAGCTCGCCCAGCAGCCACATCAGGAAGGTGGACAGCAGCCTCCCCTGGGACTGAATGTCCGCCAGCTCCAGGGAGGAGATGACGCCGCGACCGTCGGCGGCGGTCCGCAGCAGGTCGCGTACGTCCAGGGCCGGCTCCCCGAAGAAGACCGCGCCGCCGGCGGCCTCCAGGGCGGAGACCTGCCGCAGGATCACTCCGGCGGTCGCACTGGACACACCGCCGATGCCGCGCAGCTCCTGTTTGCCCTGCTCGGTGCCGGTCAGGTAGTCGACCACGCTACGCAGGTCCTTCAGATCAATCAGTGCCAGCCCCTGCGCATCCGCCCAGTGGAACACGAGCTCCAGCGCGGAGGTCTGGGTATCGTTCAGACCCAGCACGCGGGCCAGCAGCACCGGGCCGAAGGCCGTCACCGTGGTGCGGATGGGAGTCCCGGCTAAGGCGCCCGCGGCCGAGGCCGGCTGCGCCGCTGTCCCCTCCGGGCCGCCGAGCGTGAACAGCTCCAGTGGGAAGTCCCGCCCCTGCCACGCCTGCCCCGTGGCGGCGTTGCGCGCCACGAGCTTGTCTGAGGCGGTGCCGGCCTCCGCCAGGCCCGTTAGGTCACCCTTTATGTCGGACAGGAACACCGGCACGCCCACGGCTGACAGGCCCTCCGCAAGCAGTTGCAGCGTGCGGGTCTTGCCGGTGCCGGTGGCGCCGGCGACCAGGGCGTGACGGTTGAGCAGACCGAGCGGGATTCCCACATTCACGCCGGGCACCGGGGCGGGTTCTGCGGCCGGTTCCTGGGCCGGTTCCTCCTGCGTGGGGTAAGCCAGGTAGGTGCCCACCGGCAACACGGGGCCGGCAAAGGCGTAGCCGTCTCGCACGCGGGCGGCGTAGCCGGACGGTGCTTCCGACCCCTCGGCCGGGGCGTCCTTGGGTGCCGATGAAGCGGAGGGCGTCGGTTCCGCGGCCGCTGGGTCCCCGTCTCCAGGTGCCTGCGGCTGAGCCGGCGCGTCGATGGCTTGGGACGAGGACTCGGCGGTGGACTCGGTTTGGGCGGCCAGCGCCGCCTCTAGTGCCGCCTGCGCCGCAGCAGCCTTGGCGGCGGCTGCGTCGGCGGCCGCCTGTGCCGCCGCGGCCTTGAGGCGGGCGATCTCGGCTGGGTCCGGTGTGCTGCTCGTCATGCCCGCATCGTATGCGGACGTAACCGCCTGCGTCTTGTCGGCCGTTATCTCCGGGGCGGCCGATCCGTGCCTCCTGCTAGCCGGGGAGGGAGTCCGGCGCGAACCGGACGAGTGCACCGGCGTCTGGTACCTCCCTGTGGCTGCGATCACCGCGCCGTTGGTCTGACACGCCCGTGACAAGCAGCCGCCGTTCACCCGGCTGCCCGGGCCGGGGGCATACGCTTTTAGCATGGCGCTCACGGTGGTCACCGACTCGGCAGCCTGCCTGCCCCCCGCGCTCGCAGATGCGCGGGGGATTGTCGTTATCCCCCTGCACACCACGGAGGACGACGCCGGTACTGCGACGACGGCGCGCCCGGCTGTCGCTGAACTCGCTGAGGCATACCGCAAAGCGGCTGCCGGAGGAAACGAGGTGCTGGCCCTGCACCTCGCCTCCGCACTGTCCGGCACCGTGGACAACGCCCGCATAGCCGCACGCGAACTGGCCGCAGAAGGGGTGGCGGTGACGACCTTGGACTCCGGTGCCTCCGGCGGCGCGCTGGGGCTGGCCGCAGTGGCAGCGGCGGAGGCCGATGACGCCCGCCGTGGGGCCGCGCGTGCGCGCGAGTCCGTAGCCCGCTCCCGCCTGTTCTTCCTGGTCCAGGACCTGTCATACCTGCGCCGCGGCGGCAGGATTGACCGTGCCACCGCATTCGCCGGGGGCACCCTGGGGATCCGGCCCATCCTGACCACCGGGCCGCAGGGGATCAGCGTTGTGGAGATGGTCCGGGGCACCGCCCGCGCCCGCCGACACCTGATCGCGCAGGCGGTGCGCGCGGCCGGCGGAACATCGCTGACTGGTCCGCGCCCCCCGGCCGCACCCGTGCGACTCGCCGTTCACTTCTGCGACGACCCCGCCGCCGGACGCGCCCTGGAGAACGACCTGGCCGACGCGATGGTTGAGGCAGGAGCGGTCGTCGAGTCCATCATGCGCTCACCCGCCGACCCGGCCAGCCGAGTCCACCTGGGACCGGGCGCCCTGGGGATCGTGGTTGCACCGCACCTGGATCAGCCACGGTAAGGACGCCCCGTCGTCCACAGGCTCCTGTCGCCACAGGCCCGGCAGGCAGTACCCACAGCCTTCGAGACGGACCGTGCCCGATACCTCTACCGTCGGCCTATGAGCGGCAAGCGGGTGGCGGATCGTGTGGGCAGGCGCTCCCTGGACGAATTCGTGCGTATCGCCTGCTCTACCGACCCCGCGGAGCCCGTGCGCCGTCCCCGTCGCCTCGCCCTCGCCCCCAGGGCGGCAATCGGCCTCGGCATGGCCCTGGTGGTGGTCGCACTCGCCCTGGCACTCAGGACAGTCCTGATGGCGCCGCCGTCGACGCCCCAAGCCGACTCACGGGCGCCCGCTCCCGAAACTACCCCTGCCACCGCAACGGCTCCGGGTCCCGAGGCCCCGGAGAGCACCGCTGTGAGCACGGGCATGGCCGGCGAATTGGTGGTGCACGTGGCCGGAGCCGTGAGCAGTCCCGGCGTGGTCGTGCTCCCGGCGGGCGCGCGGGTCGTGGATGCCATCGACGCCGCCGGCGGAGCGCTGCCCGACGCGGATACCGACCAGCTCAACCTCGCCCGCACCCTGAGCGACGGCGAACAGGTGCGCGTACCACACGTGGGGGAGGACGCCTCTGCCTGGAACACCGGCGGCGGCATAGGTGAGCAGGCCGGATCCGACTCCGGCGCCACCGGCAGTGAGGGCTCGGGCACGACCGTCGGCGGGCGCGTCAACATCAACACCGCTGACGCCGCCGAGCTCGAGGCGCTGCCCGGTATCGGTCCGGCCTTGGCCCAGCGCATCGTCGACTACCGAAATGAGCACGGCCCCTTCGCCTCTGTAGACGAGCTGACGAGTGTCTCCGGCATCGGTGCGGCCAAGCTCGAGGCCCTACGGGACCGGGCGGCGGTATGAGTCGAACGAGCCGGTTCCTACAACGACGCCCCGCGGGCCGCAACGCGCCCCGCGCGGACGTCGCGCCCTGGGACGAGCCCAGTACGCTGCGACGCCTGTCCCCGCGCCCTCGCACTCGTCATGCCACCAGGGACCGCGCCCCGGAACCGTTGGACCTGCGGCTGGCGCCAGCCGCCGCAGCGGCCTGGGCGTCCGCCTTCTGGGCTGTGGGTCTGGGTGGGCCCCGCCCCTGGTCCCCAGCTCTGCTGGGGGCACTGGTCGCCGTGGCCGCGGCGATGCCACTCGGCGCGGCGGCGGCACGGTTCCGCCCTCCTCGTCACCGGCACGATCCCAGGCCCGGGGCGGGCTACCTTGAGGACTCGGCCGTAGGCTCACTGGCGGCCTCCCTGCTTGCCCTGGCCCTGACCATCACGGCAGTGCTGACCGTGACAGCAGCCGACTCCTGGTCCCGCGCTCGCGACCCGCTCACAATCGCCGCACAGGAGGAGCGCACCGTCACCTTGACTGGCACGCTCACCCGTACTCCGCGTGCCACCGCTACATCCAGGCGCACGACCGTACTCTCCGCGCTGTCCGTGGACGCCGTCGACGGTGCCCCCTCACACTTGACTGCCACTGTCCTGGGAGACGCCGACTGGTTGGCGGTCCCCCTGGGGGCGCCGGTGCGGGTGCGGGCGCGGCTGCGCCCCGCTGCCCCCGGTAAGAGCGAGGCGGCCATCATCGGCGCCAACGCGACCGTGAGCGTGACCGGCCCGGCCACGGGCCTCCTGAGCATCGTGGCGCGGCTAAGGGACGGGCTCGGCGACGCCGTGGGACCAGAGCCGACCGCGCCTGCCGCGGACCCCTCGCGGACCGGAGTGGACTGGCCTGCCGGTACCCGCGCCCTGGTGCCCGGCGTCGCCCTCGGCGACGACCACGCCCTGCCTACGCCGGTGCGGGAGGACATGCGGGCTGTCTCTATGACGCATTTGACCGCAGTGTCCGGCCAGCACGTCGCCATCGTCCTGGGGCTGGTGCTGGCCGCCCTGGGGGCTGCGCCCCGATGGGCGCGCGCCGCCGTGGGGGCACTGGTTCTGGCCGGGCTGGTGGTGCTTGTGCGGCCGGATGGATCCGTGCTGCGGGCGGCGGCTATGGGCGCGGTGATGCTGCTGGGCGTGGGTGCGGGACGGCGCTCCGCCTCCCTGCCCGCCCTCAGCGCGGGCGTGATCGTCCTGCTGCTGCTTGATCCCTGGCAGGCCCGCGACTACGGCTTCGCACTGTCGGTGCTTGCCACGGCCGGCATCCTCCTCGGTTCTGCGCCGCTGACCGCCGTGCTGTCCCGGCGCCTGCCACGTCCACTGGCCGCCGGGGTGGCGCTCCCGCTGGTTGCGCAGCTCGCCTGCGCCCCGGTGCTGGTGCTGCTGCGCCCGACCGTAGGGATCTGGTCGGTGCCGGCAAATGTGCTCGCCGCCCCACCGGTGCCGGTGGCAACCGTGTGCGGCATCCTCGCGGCCCTGGTGTCACCGCTGAGCCCGCGGGCCGCGGTCCTCATAGCCTGGCCGGCGACGGCGTCATGCGCCTGGCTGGTACTAGTGGCCCGCGCCTTCGCCCGCCTGCCCGGGGCATCGGTCAACTGGCCGGGGCACATTACCGGGGCGCTACTGCTGGCGGGTATTGAAGCCGCAGTGATCGCCGCCGCCTACTGGCGGGGGCGGCGTCGCACGCTTCGTCGGCGCAGGCGTGGCAGGCTATGAGCCATGGCAACCTCACGACCCTCCCGCGGCGCGCGTCGTACCCCCGACGGACCCGCCTGGGACGAGGTGCGCCTCGCGCCCATCGTGCTGATAAGAGCGGGAGAGGAGCTGCTGGCCGACCGGGCCGTCGCCCGGCTCCTGGCCCAGGCACGTCAGCAGGACCCGGCCACGGAGGTCAGCACCGTGGAGGCCGCCACCTACGAGTCCCACCAGCTGGACACGCTGGTATCACCGTCCCTGTTCGGTGAGCCCAAGCTAGTGCTCATCCCCTCCCTTGAGCAGATGACTGACGCGCTGCTGACCGACCTACTCGCCTATGTGCCGGCACCCGCCCCAGACGTCGTCGTCGTACTGCGGCACAATGGCGGCCAGCGCGGCAAGAAGCTGTTGGAGGCGCTGGCCAAGTCCCCCTACCCGGTAGTGACTATCCAGGCGGTGAAGTCCCCCAAGGACAAGGCCGCCCTGGTGGGTGCGGATGTGCGGCGCGCCGGACGGCGCATTGATCCCGAGGCCGTCGGCGCACTGGTGGACGCCCTCGGCAACGACTTGCGGGAACTGTGCGCCGCAGCCGAGCAGCTGGTTAGCGACACCCAGGGAACGATCACCGTAGAGGCAGTCAACACCTACTACGCCGGCCGCTTCGAGGCCACCGGCTTCACTGTTGCCGACGCAGCCGCGGCCGGGAACGTCGTCAAGGCCGTCACCGCCCTGCGGCACGCCCTGGCTACCGGCACCGATCCCGTGCCCATCGTCGCCGCCCTGGCCATGAAGATACGTCAGCTCGCCCGGGTTGCCGCCATGGGCGGTCGCCGGGGAGTGACGGCCCGCGACCTGGGCATGGCGCCGTGGCAGGCCGATCGCGCCCGCCGTGAACTGGCCGGCTGGTCCGATGACGCCCTCGCCGTTGCGATCCAGGCGGTGGCCCGCGCCGACGCCGAGGTCAAGGGCGCCTCCCGCGACCCTGTTTACGCGGTCGAACGCGCGGTGCTCACGATCTGTGACGCCCGCCGTGGCCGGCTTCCCCGGCGCGCCTCCTAGGACCGCGCCCGCCTCGGGCGACGGGCGCGGGCCCCCACTGCTCAGCCGTCCGCGAGGCGGGCCAGCGTGAGCGCTGTGCTCATCGCCGCGCACGCCGCCTCGTAGCCCTTGTCCTCATCGGATCCCGGAGCGCCGCAACGGGCCAGCGCCTGGGCCTCGGTATCGCAGGTGAGCAGGCCGAACCCCACCGGCACCCCGGTGTCCAGGGCAACTCGGCTCAGCCCATCGGTGGCGGCCCGGCACACGTAGTCGAAGTGCGGGGTGCCGCCGCGGATGACGACTCCCAGCGCAACCACGGCCTCGGCCCCGCCCCGCGCGGCAGCGGCAGCGAGGATCGGCAGCTCGAAGGAACCGACCGCCCGCACGACGCTTGCCTGCGCCCCCGCGTCCTCAACGGCTCGCAGTGCCCCCGCGAGCAGGCCGTCCATGACCTGCTCATGCCATTGCGCGGCGACAACCGTCACCCGCATGCCTGGCGCGCGCGGCGCGCTCTGCTCCGGTGCCCCGGTTCCACTCATCGTGCTGCTCCTTCTGCTCTGGTACTGGTGTGTGCGGGTCGAACGCTGGCGGCGGGATCAGCGGACTGCGGTACGACTGCGGGCGATGCATCACCGAGCTCAGGGCCGGCGAGCAGATGGCCCATGCGATCGCGCTTGGTACGCAGATAAGCGAGGTTCTCCCCATTGGTGAAGGTCGGGGTCGCCCGCCGGGCGGAAACGCGCACCCCGTAACGCTCCAGGCCCGTAACCTTGTCCGGATTATTCGTCATGAGCTCCACCGAGCGCACTCCCAGGAAACGCAGCACCTGGGCGGCCGTGGCATAACTGCGCGCATCAACCGGCAGCCCCAGGGCGACGTTGGCATCCAGGGTGTCCATGCCCGCCTCCTGAAGCGCATAGGCCCGCAGCTTGTCGATCAGGCCGATGCCGCGCCCCTCGTGGTCGGAGGCGTAGACAAGCACACCGCGTCCGCGAGCGCTGATCTCCTCCATCGCGGCGCGTAGCTGCGGACCGCAATCACAGCGCAGGGAGGACAGCACGTCGCCGGTCAGGCAGGCGGAGTGCACTCGGGTGAGGACATCCTCACCGTCCGCGATACTGCCGCACACGAGTGCCAGGTACTCGGCGCCGTCTACCCTGGAGCGCAGGGCGTGCGCGGTGAACTCCCCGTGCGCAGTGGGCAGATGCGCGGTGACGACCTTCTCGACGAGCTCCTCGTGCAGCCACCGGAAGCGCTCCAGGTCCTCGACCGAGATCATGGGCAGTGAGTGCGCGTCGGCGAACTCCCGTAGTTGGTGGCGGCGCGCCATGGTTCCGTCGTCGTTGACGATCTCGACTAGGACCCCGACCGGCCGGTGTCCCGATAGGCGCATGAGATCGACGGCGGCCTCCGTGTGCCCACGGCGCGCCAGGATTCCGCCCTCGCGTGCACGCAGGGGGAACACGTGGCCGGGGTGGACGAGGTCGGCCGGCGCCGACCCGGGGTCGGCTATGACGCGAATGGTGCGTGCCCGGTCATCCGCGCTCACGCCGGTGGTTATCCCAAGGCTGGCGTCGGCGCTCAGCGTGAAGGCCGTCCGCTTGGGATCGGTGTTGTGCTCGGTCATCATGGGGATGTCCAGGCGGTCTAGTTCACCGGCCGTCGTCGGAACACAGATGATGCCCGTTGAGTGGCGGATCGCGAATGCCAGCTGCTGGGGCGTGGCCGTGTCCGCCGCGAAGACGAGGTCTCCCTCGTTCTCCCGGCCCTCGTCGTCGACCACGATGACCATGCGGCCCTGCCGGAGCGCGTCAAGGGCCTGCTCGACGGTGTCAAGGCGAGTGCCGTCATGACCGCCGGGGCGGTGGCCCGGCTGGGTGCCCGCGGGCCCACGCTGCGCCGTGGGAGGGCAGCTGGAGGGCATGCTCACTCCTCCTCCAGGTGGGAGTCTGCGGCCAGGAGCCGCTCGACGTACTTCGCCATGACATCTACCTCCAGATTCACCCGGTCGCCCGGCATCCTGATACCGAGTGTCGTACGGCGCAGAGTCTCGGGAATGAGACTGACGCTGAAGAACGGCTCGTCCCGGTCAGGCCCCCTGCCGCCGCCGGCGCTGACGCCGACCACGGTCAGGGATACCCCGTCGACGGCGACCGAGCCCTTGGCGGCGACGGCCCGGGCAAGATCCTGAGGCAGGCCGACTCGCAGGAGGTCCCAGTTCTCCCCGTGCCGGCGCTCAAGGACCTCGGTTGCGGCGTCGACATGGCCCTGGACCACGTGGCCGCCGAGCCGGTCACCCATGCGCAGCGCCCGCTCGAGGTTGACGCGGTCCCCGGGAGCAAGCATCCCCAGGGCCGTGCGCGTGAGCGTCTCCGCCATCAGGTCTGCGGTGAAGGCGCCGTCGTGCAGCTCGGCGACGGTAAGGCAACAGCCGTTGACGCAGACGGAGTCGCCCTCCCGGGCGTCCGCGGTGACGGTGGGTGCGGCTACCGTGAGCCGGGCGGACTCTGCGCGGGTGTCGAGCCGGATGACCCGCCCGAGCTCCTCGATAATTCCCGTGAACATTAGTGAATCTCCTCGGTATTCATGCCGGTGAGCGGGGTGGTTGATGAGACGGCGCGGTGCCGGCCGCCGGGTTCGCCGGCCACCCGGACCACAAGATCCTCGCCTGCGCCCAGGACCTCAGCCTTGACGTGCTCGAGCCGCAGGATGTCAGCGATTGTTGACACTCCGAAGTCTGCGACGGCGGCGGGCCCCGCACCTAGCAGCGCGGGCGCAATGTAGGCGACCACTTCATCGATCAGGCCTGCGCGCAGGAAGGCGGCCGCAAGGGTCGGGCCGCCCTCCAGGAGGACGTGGCGGACCTGCCTGGATGCCAAGGTGGCCAGAACGGCGTGCGGATCGTGCTGCGGCAGCAGCAGGTGGTTGGCGTCGGCGAGTACCTGTGCGGTGGGCGGGATCGGCCGCGAGCCGGCAACCACCCGCAGCGGCTGCAGTCGGTCAGGTGCCGGCCGCCCCGACTGGTCGCGGATGGTCAGGGCCGGGTCGTCGGCCAGGACGGTGCCGGTACCCACCATGATGGCGTCACAGTCCCGGCGCAGCCGGTGGGCGTCATGCCGGGCCGTAGCGGAGGTGATCCACCGGCTTGTCGCGTCGGCGGCGGCGATGCGGCCGTCGAGGGTCGCCGCGAGCTTCCACGTCACCATGGGACGGCCCGTGGTGACGGCGAAGATCCACGGGCGAATGAGCTCAGCGGCCTGCTCGGCGTAAATACCCCGCTTGACGCTGACCCCGGCGGCTGCGAGCGCCTCCGCGCCACCCCGAGCCTGCGCAGTGGGATCCGCCAGCGCGTAGACGACCGTGGCGACCCCGGCGTCCAGGAGCGCCTGGGTGCAAGGACCGGTACGGCCTTGATGGTTGCAGGGCTCAAGTGTGACGACGGCGGTGGTGCCGCGCGCGCTGATGCCCTTTGCTGCCAGACTAGTCAGGGCGTCGACCTCGGCGTGGGCAGTGCCTGCGCCACGGTGATGCCCCTCGGCCAGGACGTCGCCGGCGGGGGAGACAATGACGCAACCGACGCGGGGATTAGGGCCGGCGGGGGCGTCCGGCGAGGCGGCGATGGCGATGGCGCGCAGCATCGCGGCCCGCTCCGCCAATGAGAATGCGGTCATGTGATCCTCTCTCCCGGGCGCGCTGGGGGAGAGGACACGCGGGTGTAGCGGACGGCAGGAAGATAGCGCGCCGCAGCACCGAGTGCCCGTGTGCACTTCCCATCCGGACTATCACCGTCGGTCCAGGAGTCTCACCTGGTCAGCCGCCCGCAGCTGCGGGCGGGTCGCGGACTGTCACCGCCGGCTCGGACTTACACCGACCCCAGAGCACACGAGAATGTCTCGTCGCGGTGAATATACCGAGTTACGGTCACTGGCACCAGCGGTTCGCGCCAAGGCGTCACTACTTCTTGCGATAGAGGGACTTCGTGGCGAATACCGGCTCATTGGTCACCTGGATCCCCAGGGACCGGAAGATGCCCTCATCCACCGGCCCCAGGATGGTTGAGGTGTGCACGTCGCAGCCGCGCAGGCTGCCCAGCTGGTCCAGTGCGCGGGCCGCGTTGGCGTCCCCGTTGGCGGACACCGCCAGCGCGATCAGCACCTCATCGGTGTGCAGGCGCGGGTTGCGGCTGCCCAGGTGGCGGGTCTTGAGGGTCTGGATCGGCTCGATCGACTCCTTGGCCAGCAGGTCCACCTCCGGGTCGATACCGGCCAGGCGCTTGAGGGCGTTGAGCAGCATGGCGGAGGAGCAGCCCAGCAGCGGGGAGGTCTTGCCCAGCTCGATCGTTCCGTCCGGCAGCTCAATGGCCGCCGCAGGGGCGTCGGTCGCAGCGGCCAGTTCCAGCGTCGGCCGGACCACGGGACGGTCCTCCTTGGCTATGCCGAGCTTGCTCATAAGCAGGGCGATGCGCCCTGACTGGACCGGCTCGAGCATGTCCCGCTTCTCCACCACCAGCGCCTTGTAGTAGCGGCGGATCACCTCTTGCTTGGAGGCCTCCCGGCACACGGCGTCGTCACTGATGCAGTAGCCGACCATATTCACCCCCATGTCGGTGGGAGAGGCGTAGGGGGAGGCGCCCATGATCTGCTCGAACAGGCGGGACAGTACCGGGAACACCTCGACGTCGCGGTTGTAGTTGACCGTCTGTACGCCGTGGGCGGCCAGGTGGTAGGGGTCGATCATGTTCACGTCGTCGAGGTCGGCGGTGGCGGCCTCGTAGGCGATGTTGACGGGGTGGTCAAGTGGGAGGTTCCAGATGGGGAAGGTCTCGAACTTGGCGTAGCCGGAGGAGATGCCGCGCATGTGGTCGTGGTAGATCTGCGACAGGCAGGTGGCCATCTTGCCCGAGCCCGGCCCCGGCGCGGTGACGACGATCAGATCGCGGGACGTCTCGATGTACTCGTTGCGCCCGTACCCCTGGTCGGAGACGATGCGGGCCACGTCGTTGGGATATCCCGGGATCGGGAAGTGGCGGTAGACGTTGATTCCGAGCTTGTTCAGCTTGCGCTTGAACTCGGCGGCCTGCTGGTTGTCATCCGTCCACTGGGTGATCACCACGCTGCCCACGTACAGCCCGTAGTCGCGGAAGGCGTCTACGTGGCGCAGCACCTCGTCCTCGTAGGAGGTGCCGTGGTCGGCGCGGATCTTGTTCCGGGAGAAGTCCTTGGCGTTGACGGCGACGATGATCTCGACGTCGTCGGCCAGCTCGGCGAGCATCACGATCTTGTTGTCGGGAGTGAAACCGGGCAGGACACGGGAGGCGTGCATGTCATCGATGAGCTTGCCGCCGAACTCCAGGTAAAGCTTGCCGCCGAACTGGGCGCGCCGCTGGGCGATGCGCTCGGACTGCATCTTGAGGTACTTGTCCCGATCGAACCCGATACGCATGCCTTCTCCTCGCGGTCGCTTCAATGGTGCGGCCTGGCGGTAGGACGCCGGCCTGAGGAATCGTAACGCCATCGGCGCATGCCGATAGAACCGCGCCAATGGATGGAAGTCTCACGTGCCTTCCGGGACGGGGCCGGACCGCCAGGGGAGTCTGGTGTATTGCGCAGCAGGGATGAGGGAAGAAATGCGGAGGGGGCGTCCCTCCTGTGAGAGACGCCCCCTCGTGGCGCAGTTGGATGCGCAACGATCACATGGCGTTGACGCGCTTGGCCAGCTTGGACTTGCGGTTGCGGGCCTGGTTGCGGTGAATGACGCCCTTGGAGACGGCCTTGTCCAGCTTGCGGGAGGCCTTGCGCAGATGCTCCTCGGCGGCCTGCTTGTCGCCGGCCTCGACGGCCTCGCGCGTGCGGCGCACGTAGGTCTTGAGCTCGGACTTGATGGACTTGTTGCGCAGGCGGGCCTTCTCATTGGTCTTGATGCGCTTGATCTGAGACTTGATGTTCGCCACTGTGAGTGAAGCTTTCTGGTGTCTGAATGGTCAATGGCCGGAGAGAGGGTTGGCGCTACGGGCGGACTTGAGGTGGTGGAAGCACCCGGCAGGCCCGATCGCCGGACCCCGAAGCCGGCCAGGCCAGAGGTCCAAAGGGCACTCTAGCACCAGGCGCAGGCACTAATCCCGGCCGGATGAGCCCCGCTGACGTGAGGTGCGTCGCGCTACTTCCGACCGCCTCGTGTGCTCAGGCCCAGTGGGCGCGCAGGGCAGTAACGACGCCGTTGAAGGTGGACCGGTTCATGGTGGCACCCTCGCGGCGCACCACATCGGGTTCCACGAGCAGCAGCCGGTCCAGGCGCACCTCGCTGGGGCGGCCCTTGGAATCCCACGGCCCGGTGCCGACATCGTGCCAGTAGCGGCCCCAGCGGGCCTCCTGGGCGGCGTCGAGATCGTGGTCCTTGCTGGTCAGCTGCGCGACGACGAGTCGCTTGCCGTGCCGCGCCAGGACGAGTACGGGCCGGTCCTTGCCCTGGGTGGGGTCCTCCTCGAAGGGCACCCAGGTCCATACCACCTCGCCAGGATCGGCGTCGCCGTCGGGGTCGGGGGAGTAGGTGAAGTCCGGCAGGCCCAGGGAGGCGACGTCGTAGCCGGCGACGCCGTCGTGCGCGCCTGCGCGGGAGCTGCGGGCACCCGGCAGGGAGGTAGTGCGGGAGACGCCTTGGCCTGCGCTTCCCGGCCGCCTTGGCCCGGAGTCGGCTACGGCGCGTTTGCGCGACTTCTCACCTCCGGCCAGCTCCTTGTCAATCGCGTCAGCCACCGCATCCTTGGCGGTGGAGGCGAAGATTCTGGCGATCCGCTTGAGCAGTGGGGAGGACATGGAGCAGACCCTATCGTCGAAGGTACGACCTGCTGCCACACACACGACTTCCAGCCACACGCACGCGTGGAGCCGCCCCGAACGCGCGACCGGTTGGGGCACGGGCCCGGGCGCGAGAGGCACTCGGCTAGGCCCGAGGTATTGGCGGATCCGCCATACGTGCCAGCAGTGCCCAGAAGACCGCGCCGCCCACCGCGGCCCAGGCCAGGACGGGGCCGACGCTGCTCCATTCCAGGCCGCCGGCGTCGGTCAGGGCGCTCGGTCCAAGCGTCAGCGCCCGCGTCACCAGCGAGTAAGGCCACATCCCTGCCAGGGACCGCGACTGGTAGGTGACGGCAATGCCGATGACCGCTCCCGCCAGCCCCAGGGCCACGGGTGCAGCGAAGGACCGCAGCCGCATCGACAGGGCCGACTGCAAGCCCACCAGCGGCACTGCCGCCACCACCGCCAGCAGTGCGCAGACCGTGAAGCCGATGGGCAGGCCCCCATCCAGGTGCAGGAGCACCAGACCTGACAGACAGGTGAGTGCGATCAGCATCGGAGCAGTGTGAAGCGGCGGCATTCTCATAGCTAGTGCAGCGTCAGCGTCTCACGTCCTGCGGCGAGGATAGCTAGTGCTTTGATTAAACGGTCGTCCTGTCAGTCACTTTCTGTTACACTCGGCACATGCCCAAGACGAATTTCCCTGAAATCCCGTACGAAGTTGTCGGATGCCCTAAAGACTCCTTGCGCGTAAAGAATCCAGTAGGTAACGTGTCTGCGCCCCTGCGAGAACTGCAACGACACGCTGGTGCTGTAGGTGATCCAGGTCAGATAAATAAGTGGCCAAGGCGCCCGCTTCTTGAACTCATATGGCGCTGCTATATGGTCGCTTCGAGCTTGGAGGAAACTAAGGTCGACGGAGGCGGGAGGCGGTGGCGCCGGAGTGGTGCGTACGATCGGATGGATCCTTCGGAAAAGGTAGCGATTAGCTATTTTCTCGGCATGGTTCAATGCGGGCTTGTTGCTGAAAGGGTGTTTGGTGTGTATCCGTTGGTGCACGTGGACCGTGTGCTCGCGCTGTCTGGAAAGGTGCTGCGGGGCAGTAGGCCGGACCTTGTCGGCTACAGGAGGCGTGTGTCGAGTTCAGGGGTTGTCTTTGATGGTAGCGCACTATTTGAGGCGAAAGGTAGGACAAATAGAGGAACTAAAGCGGTGGTCGCTAGTGCGGTCAAGCAGGTCAATAACCCTCCGAGGGAAGTCAGGTCCCTTGTGGGGGCAAACGCTATACACGTCGCCTCTGTTGCTCATTTTTCGGACGCGGCGATCGGCGCCAAAAGTACTAAGCAGGGTAGCGTTTGGCGCAGCCATTTGGTTGACCCTGAAGCGGGTGGCGACGATCGGTGTGACCTTGAGCGCTTGCGCATCCTTGTCGATGTCGCACATTATCTTCCTGTCGTGAGAGCATTTCGAGAAATTGAGGATGAATCTCGGAATGGTGATGTGCGCAGTGAATATATAAGCGGAAGTGAGTTTGTTGTTGCGAATCTTTTGGGGGGTGACCTCGAAATAGCTATTCCTGGTAAGGTGTATTCGGCGTTGGCGGGTATTGAGGGAGGCAGGGCGAACCTGGGCGACAAAAAACTAGAGGCTCTTGGCGATACTGTGACAGTGGAACTTTCGGAGTCATTTTCGGAAGTTGATTCGGTATTTCCGGCTGAACTCAATGATGTGCAGGTGAGGTGGTTACGCGATAGTTGATATGCTGCGCAGCCCGAAGTGTTCGTTGGGATTAGTGGGAACTTTGGGGCGCTGGGTGCAGTTTGTGTGCGGATGTTCCGGCTGCTAGGCGGTGTGCGGTATATGTGCTTGGCATATGCTTGGCGGGTGCGTCTGCTGTGAGCTTGCCTGTGTTGGCAATCTCATGCTAGGCCTAGTAACATGGGGCGCCTTTCTGTTTAGGTTGGTGAATGACTTGTGTTTATCTGTGGCGGGTTCTCTAATGCTGCCGGTCGTGTGTACCGAGCCCGCGCCATAGCCAACCGGAACCGTCCGGATCGGGACGCGGCCTGGTCCCGGTCGGCGTCGGCGGTGCGGGGGAAGGTACACCGCCTACCCCGACCGGAACCGCTAGAACAGTCCGCCGAAGACCCAGCCGAACAGGGCCTGGGCGTAGAGCAGGCCTGCCACCAGGTTGCAGAGCGTGCCGGCGAGGAACACCAGCACGGGCTTCCAGCCGGCCTCCCGCAGGGCGCCAGCACGGAACTCCAGGCCGATTGATACGAAGGCCAGGGTGAAGAACAGGGTTTGGAGCGCCTTGGCGGAGGCCAGGCCAGTGCTCAACCAACTGGTATCGTCCGCGACCAGGCCGGGCGCAGCGGCGGCGATGGCGGAGACCAGCACCGACGCGGCGATGAAGCCGAGGACGAACTTCGGGAAGCGCTGCCAGACCTCGTGCCAACCGGGACGGGACGCGGCGGTGCCGTCGGTGCCGCGGTCCACGCGCAGGGTGAACCAGAGGGACAGGCCCACGGCTACGAAGCCGATCAAGGCGTTCTGCGTCATCTTCACAATCGCGGCGAACTCGAGCACGTCCTCACCCGCGACGGCACCGGCGGCGGTCACGGCCGCGGTGGTGTCGATGTTTCCGCCGATCCAGGCGCCCGCAACCGGCGCAGACAGCCCCATCAGGGCGGCGAGCCAGGGCAGCAGGAAGATGCTCGGCAGGGCGAAGACCACAACCAGTCCGGCCGTGTAGGCGAGCTGCTCCCGCTTGGCGTTGACGGCTCCCGCCGCCGCCACGGCGGCCGAGACCCCGCAGACCGACAGGGCGGTGGCGAGCAGCGCCTTCAGGTGCGGCTCCACGCGCAGCAGGCCGGCCATCCACCAGGTGAACAGGAAGACCGTCGAGATCATGAGCAGGGCCTGAATGATCGCCGGCGCCGCCGCCGAGGCGATCACGTTGATATTGACGGTGGACCCCAGGAGTACCAGGCCTGTCTTGATGAAGAACTCGGTGCGGAACGCCGCCGAGAGACGGTCGATGACGCCGAGCGTCGACAGAAGGGCATTGGCGGCGAAGCCCAGGGCGATGGCGTATACGGGAAACTCGATCGTTCCGGCGATCGCGCCGAACCAGGTGCCCTCGCTCCAGACGGGGACGTGGCTGTCCAGGTAGTCGACGGCGGCGGCCAGGCCGACGACGATGACGAGTCCGAGCAGGGTCCAGCCCGGGGCGGCGGTCTCCTGGCGAGTGCTGGGGCTGCGCTCGGCGTCGGGGACGGTGTTGGCGGGAGTGCTGATGCGGCCGGCAGCAGTCATCCCAACCACCCCGAGATGTCCGGAATGATGCCGAGCAGGGCCAGGCCGAGCAGGGCGAGTCCGGTGATCGTGGCGAGCCAGTCCTCGCTCAGGGAGAACTTTCCGTCGCCGTCGGGCGGGATGACCTCGGTGGGTGGGACGTCCACGTGGTCGTCCACGTGGTCGTCCACAGCCTTGGTATGACGGCCCGTGTTACTGGTAGGGGGCATGGGCAGACCTTTCGGGTACTGCTGCGTACACGCCAGGGCCTGCCCCGACAAATGGGGCCCGTAAGAGGGACAAACACATCAGGAGTCGTCGGCAGGCACCTGCCGACGCAGCTCGTGTCAAGGGAAGGGCGTGTCAGTCGGCAGCGGTGATGCGGATACCGCGACACATACACATCTCGGCCGCGCCGAAGCGGTCGACGGCGGTGCCGACGACCGAACGGAACGGGAGAGGACTGAACACGCTTTGGACAATAGGGCAGGGCGGAGGGGACTATCCAGACCTGTCCGCATGGCGAACTACGGTGATTCTCGGCACGTAACAAGTGCCGGTCTCGGTATGTAACGAGTGCCGGTTTCGGCGTGTTACTGGTGCCGGTCTCGGTGGGTGGCGGCCTTCATGGTGGCGACGAAGTCGCGCAGCTCGGCCTGCAGGGCCGCAACTGCGGCGGCGTACTCGGGCGAGTCCTCACCAGCGGTGCGCGCAGCCGCCGCCAGGGCCGGGGTATGCGCCTCCACGAGCTTGACCACGGCCGAGCCGGAGATCGCCCCGTCCGCGCCCGCGGCGATCGCCTCGGCCACCTGCTCGGGGCCGGAGATGCCGAAGCCCAGCATCACCGGCGCGGCCGCATCCTGGCGCAGCCGCGCCACCGACTGCGCCAGTCCCACGGTTGAGGAGGCGCGTTCGGTGCCGGTCACTCCGGCCCGGGAGACCGCGTACACATAGCCGCGGGAGGCCCTGGCCACCGCGTCGAGGGTCTGGGCAGTTGCCGACGGCGGGGCGATGTAGACGGCGTCGATCCCGGCGGCCGCCGCGGCGGCGGAGAACTCCGCGGACTCGCGCACGGGCACGTCCGGCAGCAGCACCGAGTCGACCCCGGCGGCGGCGCAGCGGGCGTAGAACTCCTCCAGGCCGACCGCGAAGGGCACATTGCCGTAGATGAGCATGCCGATAGGCAGCTGAGGGTGGCGCGCGCGCACCCGCGCCACCACCTCCAGGCAGTCGGCCAGACCTGCCCCGGCCTCCAGTGCCCGCAGGTGCGCGCGCTGGATCGTCGGCCCGTCGGCCACCGGGTCGGAGAAGGGCGTGCCCAGCTCCAGGGCGTCCGCACCGCCGGCGATGAGCGCCTCGATAATGGCCTCGGACGCGGCCGGGGTGGGGTCGCCGACCATGACGAAGGGCACGAAGGCGCCCGCGTCGGCGTCTGCTAGGCGGGAGAACATGGCGGGGTAGCGGCTCATCTCAGGCCTCCTCTTGCGCGTGGCCCGGCACGGACGAGGCGGCCGCCCCGGCGCGCGCCAGCGACAGGTACTCGGTGCGCTTGCCCATTTCCTCGACCATGGCGGCGGCCCGGGCCACGGCGGAGTCCTCGGAGAAGGTGCCGCCCAGGCGCATGCGCACCTGCTCCAAGTCCTTGTCCCCGCGGCCGGACAGGCACACCAGCAGGTGCGGCGTGGGGGCGTCGGCGGGCGTCTCGCGGGCGATCTTCAGCGCCTGGGCGAGCGCGTGGGCGGACTCCAGGGCCGGGACGATGCCCTCCCAGCGGCTCAGCAGGCGGAAGGCCTCCACCGCTTCGTCGTCGGTGACCGCCACGTACCGGGCGCGCCCGGAGTCGGCCAGCCAAGCGTGCTCGGGACCGACGCCGGGGTAGTCCAGCCCCGCCGACACGGAGAAGGACTCCTCCACCTGGCCCTCTGGCGTGCGCATCAGGTAGCTGCGGGCGCCGTGCAGAATGCCGGTGGTGCCATTGTTGATGGGGGCGCCGTTGCGGGGCGTGTCCAGCCCCTCGCCGGCGGGCTCCACCCCGACCAGGCCGACGCCGACGTCGTCGATGAACTCGGAGAACATGCCGATCGCGTTCGAGCCGCCGCCCACGCAGGCGATCACCTGATCGGGCAGCCGCCCGGTCAGGGCCAGGATCTGGGCGCGTGCCTCAAGGGAGATGCAGCGGTGGTACTCGTGCACGATCGTGGGGAAGGGATGTGCCCCGGCGGCCGTGCCCAGCAGGTAGTGGGTGGTGGCGAAGGAGGCGGTCCAGTCGCGCAGGGCCTCGTTGACGGCGTCCTTCAGGGTGCCGGCGCCACTGGCCACGGGCACCACCCGCGCCCCCATCAGCTCCATGCGCTCCACATTGGCTGCCTGCCGCACCACGTCGGTGGCACCCATGTAGATGGTGCAGTCCAGGCCGAGCAGTGCGCACACCATGGCGGTGGCGGTGCCGTGCTGGCCGGCGCCCGTCTCGGCGATGATGCGGGTCTTGCCCATGCGCTTGGCCAGCAGTGCCTGCCCCAGCACCTGGTTGCCCTTGTGGGCGCCGCCGTGCACCAGGTCCTCCCGCTTGAGGAAGATACGGGCGTTGCCCTCCCGGGGCAGGTTGCGCAGCTCCGTGACCGGGGTGGGGCGCCCCAGGTAGCGGCGCATGAGCTCGTCCAGTTCGGCGGCGAAGGACGGGTCCGACTGGGCGTCGATGAAGGCGTCCTCGAGCTGGTCCAGGGCGGGGATCAGCAGCTCGGGCACGTACTGGCCGCCATAGGGGCCGAAGTAGGCACTCAACCGCGGGTGCGTGTGGTCGGCGTGCTCCCGGCGCGCCGGGACCGCGTCTGTTGCGCCGACACTGGGCTCGGCGGCGTCGGCGGCAGCGGGGCGCGCAGCACCCCTCGCAGGCATGGGCACGGCGGTGGCCAGCACCTCGGCCACCACGCCCGGGTCGGGGGCTGCGGACAGGGTCGAGCCGATCAGCAGGGCATCTACCTGCCCGGCCAGGCGCCGCACGTCGTCGGCGGTCTCCACCCCGGACTCGCCCACCAGCACCACGCCCGACGGCGCCAGCGGCGCCATCTGCTCGGTGCGGGAGATGTCGGTGGCCAGCGTGCGCAGGTCGCGGTTGTTGATACCGATCACCCGCGCACCCAGGGTGGCGGCCCGGTGCATCTCCTCCGGGGTGGACACCTCCGTGAGCACCTCCATGCCCAGCGAGTGCGCGAGCTGTGCCAGCTCGGCGTAGACGTCGTCGGGCACCACCGAGAGCATCAGCAGGATCGCGTCCGCCCCCAGGCTGCGGGCGGCCAGCACCTGGACCGGATCGACGATGAAGTCCTTGCACAGAACCGGCACATCCACCACCGCGCGCACGGCGGCCAGGTCCTCGAAGGAGCCGTTGAACCGGTCCGGCTCGGTCAGCACGGACACCGCCGCCGCCCACGGCGCGTAGGCGCGGGCCAGCGCGGCCGGGTCATAGCTGGAGCGGATGGTGCCGCGCGAGGGTGAGGCGGACTTGCACTCCATGACCAGCGCGGGCCGCGGGCTCGCGTGCCCGCCGGTGCGGGTGCGCAGCGCATCTGCGAAGGAGCGCCGGGAGGGCTCCAGCTGCTCGGCGCGCAGGTGCCCGAAGCGGGCGCGCAGCTCGGGCAGGCGCTCACGCCGGGCGGCCA
Source organism: Actinomyces sp. 594 (assembly GCF_019325145.1). Classification (NCBI taxonomy): domain Bacteria; kingdom Bacillati; phylum Actinomycetota; class Actinomycetes; order Actinomycetales; family Actinomycetaceae; genus Actinomyces; species Actinomyces sp. 594. Next base: position 60,751 of record NZ_PIZC01000065.1, on the reverse strand, counting down.
CGATCGTATCCAGGACGGTGCCGGTGGCGATCAGACGCTCATCCACCGGACGGCGCTCCGGCCGGGCACCACCGGGGGTGGAGACGCCGCTCATCGGGCCTCATCCTCCGCGGCGGCCTTGGTCATGGAGTCCAGGTGCTCGGCAACTCGGCCACTGGCCAGCTGCTCCAGAGCCATGCGCGTGCCATCGGCCAGGTTGTCGGCGGGTCCGGCGAGGTACAGCAGCGCCCCGGCGTTGACGGCGATCGCGTCGCGGTGGGCCGGCTCGCCCCGGCCGGCGAACACCTCCCGCAGGAGGGCCGCGTTCTCCGTCGGCTCGCCGCCCAGCACATCCTCCAGGGCGTAGGTGCGCACTCCCAGCTCCTCGGGCGTGACCTCGTAGGCCTTCACCCCGCGCGGGGTGGCCTCCCGCACCTGGGTGATGCCGTGCACAGCGATCTCATCGGTGCCGGCCCCGTGCACGATCAGGGCCCGCTTGCGACCCAGCTTGACCATGGTCTGGGCGATCATGTCGAGGATGTCAGGGTTCGCAACACCCATCAGCTGGTAGGTCAGGTGGGCGGGGTTGAGCAGGGGGCCCAGCACGTTGAAGATCGTGGGCGTGGCCAGGGCCTTGCGGATCGGGGCGACGTGCCGCATGGCCGGGTGGTAGGCCTGGGCGAACAGGAAGGTGAAGTGGTCACGGGCCAGGATCTCCACCGCCTGCTCCGGGGTGACGTCCAGGGGCAGGCCCAGGGCGGCTACGACGTCGGCGGCCCCGGTCTTGGAGGACACCGCCCGGTTGCCGTGCTTGGCCACGGAGATCCCCATGGATGCCGCCACGATGCCGGCGCCGGTGGAGATGTTGATGGTGCCCACGCCGTCGCCACCGGTGCCGACTACGTCAACCAGCGGGAAAGTGACCTCGGGGAAGGCACGTGCGGCGTCCCGGAAGGCGCTCGCGGCGCCGGCCACCTCATCGGCGGTCTCACCACGGGCGTGCAGCGCAGCCAGCAGGGCGGCGGTCTCGGCCTCGGAAAGGTCGCCGGCACCGAGTGCGGCGAAGACGATTCCGGTCTCGTCCTGGGTCAGGCGCTTGCCCTGAATTACCTCACGTAGCAAGCGGTGGGCGTCCTCGGCATGAGCGATGGCGGGCGCGGAGTCTGCGGCGTCGGCATTACTCACGGCTTCATTCACGGCGGTATTCATCGCGTTGTTCTCGGTGGGTGCGGGGTTCATGAGCTGCTCCTTGAAGACGGGGTTGATGTGCGCAGTACGAGGATGTGGTGGGTTCAGGCAGTGGCCGCCCGGGCGAGGTCGGTCGTGAGCGCGTGCAGTATTCCAGGACCCTGCGGCGTCAGCACGGACTCGGGATGGAACTGCAGCCCGACGATGGGCCGGGCGCGGTGCCGGGCCGCCATTACTACGCCGGGGCCGACCGGGTCGCCGGCACCGGTCACCGCCAGCGGTTCCAGCGCCGGCGGCAGTGCGCGGGTTCCCAGTGAGTGGTAGCGGGCAACGTCCAGACGGCCGTCGGGCAGGGCCCGGAAGGCCGGGTCGGTGCGTCCCGCCTCGGTCACCTCCACGCGCACGCTGCGCCCGTGCACGGGGCCGACTCGCCCGATGTCACCGCCGCAGGCCTCAACAATCGCTTGGAACCCGAGGCAGATTCCGAGCGTGGGGATACCGCGGTCCAGGGCGGAGCCGATCAGCTCCATCAGGTTGCCCGAGGTGCGCGGGTGGCCCGGGCCGGGGGACAGGCAGAGCACCGGACGCGGCGACTCGCCGTCGGCGGGCGCGAGCGCCTCCAGCACCGTGGGCGTCGGCGCGGTGTTGCGGTAGACCTCGATGCTCGCCCCCAAGGAGGCGAACTGGTCCACCAGGTTGTAGACGAAGGAGTCGCGGTTGTCGAGCAGGACCACGTGCATATCAGTGCCTCGCTTCCGGTGCTGTGGCCGCAGGGACCGGAGCGTCGGCCGCGCCGGTGTCGATGACGAGCTCGGCTCCCTGGGAGGCGGCGACTGCCGCCAGCACCGCGCTGGCCTTGTGCACGGTCTCGGCCGCCTCGGCGGCGGGAACCGAGTCCGCTACCACGCCCGCCCCGGCCTGCACCAGCGCGGTGCCCTCGCGTACGAAGGCGGAGCGGATGACGATGCAGGTGTCCAGCTCGCCGTCGCCCCGGAAGTAGCCGACCGAGCCGCCGTAGCTGCCCCGCCGTACCCCCTCGGCGTCCCGGATCAGCTCGGCCGCCCGCAGCTTGGGGGCGCCGGTGAGTGTGCCCATGGTCATGGAGGCGCGGAAGGCGTCCAGTGCGTCCAGGTCCGGGGCCAGCTGCCCGGACACCTCCGAGACCAGGTGCATGACCCGGCTGTAGCGGTCCACGCGCAGGAGGTCCTCGACTCTGCGGGTGCCGGGGACAGACACCCGGGCGACGTCGTTGCGGGCCAGGTCCACCAGCATCACGTGCTCGGCTACCTCCTTGGCGTCAGTGCGCAGCTCCAGCTCCAGGCGCGTATCCAGCTCGTGGTTGACGGCGCCGTCGGGAGCCAGGCCCCGCGGGCGGGTGCCGGCGATCGGCCGAATGGCGACCTGCCCGGTCTTGGCCGAGTGCAGCAGCGCAGACTCCGGGGAGGCCCCCAGCAGCTCGAAGTCCGGGGCGCCGACGTAGAACATGTACGGGCTCGGGTTGGACTGCCGCAGCGCATGGTAGGCGGCCAGCGCATCCGGGCAGGGCAGGGTGAAGCCGCGGGCCGGCACCACCTGGTAGACATCCCCGGCGGCGATGGACTCCTTCATGGTCTCCACCGCGGCGGCGTAGTCGGAGTCGGACTGGGTGGGTACGGCGTGCAAGGGCGGACGCTGCTCGGCAGCGGCGGCCCGCCCCGCGGGCGTGGGGTCCGCGGCGTCGGCGGCGGGCACCTGATCCGCGAAGGCGTCTGCCGCGGCGGCCAGCGCATCCAGGCGGGCGGCCAGGTCGGCGGCGTCCACCGAGGCACCAACCAGTGTCGCGGTGCGGGTGGGGTGGTCGATCACCAGGATGATGCGGGCGTCGTAGAAGAGGTAGTCGGGGCAGGTGTTCGCGCCCATCGCCACCTCGGGCAGCGCCTCGAAGGTGGCCAGATAGTCGAAGGCGAATACACCCGCCTCCAGCGGCAGGTGCGGGTGGTCCACAGCGGTCGCCGCCAGCACGCGCAGCGGCTCGATGGTAGAGGTGGCCTTGAGCCGTTCACGTTCCTCCACCGCGTCGGGGGCGGCAGGGAAGGCCAGGGTGAGGGCAGCGCCGGTGTCGGCGGTGACATACGCGGGGAGGGCGGCGCGCAGCCGGTCCAGGGCGGCGGTGCCGTCGGCGCTTGCCTGGGGGAGTGCCTCGGCGACGACGGTGTGGCCCTGGCAGGTCAGGCGGGCGGATGCCTCCAGGACGGCGATCGTGGTGCGGGAGACCTTGGTGGCAATATCGACCGATTCCAGCAGGACGGCGTCGAGGGGGCGTGGGTTCTCGGAGACGTCCACTGTGGTGGAGATCAGACTCCGGCGCGCCAGGTGCTCCAGCAGGGTGCCGCCATCGTGCTGGTAGCGCACCGACCGCGTCAGCACGGCGGGTGGGGGAAGTGTCATGGGGTACCTTCCTGTAGGTGCCACCGGTGGGATCCGCCCCGTATGCGAAGAGCCCGCCTGGTGGCGAGCTCTTGTAATCCGGCGCCTACTATGCGGCGCGAGTGGCTCGCCCACTGGGGAGCCACCACCACTGGCTGGTGCGGAACGCGGTCATAGGTGAACAGTAGAGCGTCGTGCTGAGCCCGCCAAATCGGTGACGCGTGGTGAGACGGGCCGGGGCGGTGGCGGCACGGGCGAGCACCATGATCATGGGGGATCACGGGACAGGATATGCGGCCCGGTGAGCAGATTGTGCGCAGCCCGCCCCTGCGAGTGACGGGTGTCATAAAGTAGTGCATGCCAATGATGGCCCGGGCGGCGCCGTGCTCGCGCCGCCCAAACGACCCCGCCCACCTGTTCCTAACGGCTCATAGGAGAGCAACGTGCTCGAACTCATCATCGACTTCCTGACGCCGATCCTTGGCGGCATGGGAGTCTCGTCTGCCGACGTCGAAACATACGTGCACAACTGTGCGGGCTACATCTACGCCCTCGTCGCGATCATTGTTGTGGCCGTCGCCGTGGCGATTGGCGCCCACTGGTTCGCCAGGCGGGGCGACCGGCACCTGTGGCGCTGGGGAGCTGGACTGGCCACGGTCCTGTCCGTGGTCCTCATCGGCAACCTGGTGGTATTTGGTCCGCTCCACTCGACCGTATCCATCCTCGTGAACGGTCAGGGCAGTGTCTCGCAGGCCTCGCGTGACGCCTCTGAGGAGGTCATTGGACGCGTCGGTGACGAGGGCTTCGTGCTGGCCGAGAACGATGACAACCTGCTGCCACTACCCGCCGAGACGACCAGCCTCAACGTATTCGGCTGGGCCTCTACCATCCCGATCTACGGCGGCACCGGCTCCGGAGCGGCCGACATGTCAAGCGCCACCGGCGTCCTGGACTCCCTGCATGATGCTGGCTACACCACCAACGACACGTTGACCGAGATGTACACCGCCTACCGGGACACTCGTGAGTCCCTGGGCACCACCGGCACGATCGGCTTCACTGACTGGAGCCTGCCTGAGCCCACCGCAGACGCCTATACCGACGAGGTGCTCAGCGAGGCCAAGGAGTTCTCGGACACTGCCGTGGTTGTCCTGGCCCGTTCCGGCGGCGAGGGGCAGGATCTGCCCACCGACATGAAGGCGGTCATCGACGGCGACTATGCCGAGATGTCAAACACCGTGGCGGGAGGTAACGAGCGCTACCGCTACTTTGACTCCGAGTACACCAATAACGGCGACTACGACGACTTTGAGTCCGGCGAGCACTACCTTCAGCTCTCGCGCACCGAGAAGGACATGCTGCAGATCGTCAACGACAACTTCCCCCAAGTGATCGTCCTGATCAACTCCAATAACACCATGGAGCTGGACTGGCTGGACGACTACCCCTCCATCAAGTCCGTGCTGCTCGCGCCTGGTACCGGGCAGAACGCCATGGGGGCGCTGGGGCGGATCCTGTCCGGCCAGGTCAACCCCTCCGGTCGCACCGTGGACATGTTCATCAACGACCTGACCTCCACGCCCGCCTACAACAACTTCGGCAACTTCACCTACACGGGCGTCGATGACCTGGTGGAGCAGTACACGGCAGCCGACCCCGGCTTCCAGGGCGTGCTCGGCCGCGTGAGCTACAACGAGGGCATCTACGTCGGCTACCGCTACTACGAGACCGCTTACGACGACGCCGTGGAGGGCTTCGACTACGACGCCGCCGTGCGCTACCCCTTCGGCTACGGGCTGTCATTCACCGACTTCAACCACGAGATCACCGCCTTTAACGCCGACGGGGACGAGGTACAGGTGACGGTCACCGTCACTAACAGCGGCGACGTGGCCGGCAAGGATGTCGTTCAGCTCTACTCCACGCCGCCGTACACCAACGGCGGGATCGAAAAGGCCTCCGTCAACCTGGTTGACTTCGCCAAGACCGACCTGCTGGAACCCGGTGCCACCCAGGCGGTCGACTTCGTGATCCCCAAGGAGGAGCTGGCCTCCTACGACTCCTCCGGCTTTAAGGCCGAGGGGGGCGGGTACGTGCTGGAGGCCGGCGAGTACGTCATCTCAGCGCGTTCTGACTCGCACACCGTGCTGGACTCGGAGACCTTCACGGTGGAGGCGGACATTGACTACTCCACCGATGGGCGTGCCTCTGACGGTGAGACGGCCACCAACCGCTTCGAGGACTACTCCGCGGGCGATGCCACCTACCTGTCCCGCGCGGACGGCTTCGCCAATTACGACGAGGCCACGGCCGCGCCGAGTGCCGAGAACCTGACCATGACCGAGGAGGAGAAGGCCTTCATCGACTCCTACTCGGTGGCCAATTACAACCCGGCCGACCACGAGGACCCGGACGCGGTTATGCCGACCACCGGCGCCAGCGGCGACCTGACCCTACGGGACATGACCGGCCTGGCCTATGACGACGAGCAGTGGGAGCGGCTGCTGGATCAGCTCACCGTGGAGGAGATGTCCGAGCTGGTTGCCGTCGGCGGATTCCAGACGGTGGCCATCGGCTCCATCGACAAGCGGGCTACCCTCGACTCAGATGGACCCGCCGGCCTGAACGACTGGGTCATCGGCGTCATGGGAACCCCCTACCCGGCCGAGGTGCTCATTGCCCAGACCTGGAACACTGAGCTCGCCTCTGAGGTTGGTGCAGGCATCGCCCAGGAGTTCGTCGATGCGCACATCTACGGCTGGTACGGCCCCGCCATGAACATGCACCGGACAGCCTTCGGCGGCCGCAACTTCGAGTACTACTCCGAGGACGGCGTGCTGGCCGGGAGGATCGCCTCGGCCACCTCGAACGCCTCTGCGGCTAAGGGCGTGTACCCCTACATCAAGCACTTCGCGATGAACGACCAGGAGATCAACCGCTGCACCTTCCTGCAGACCTTCGCCACCGAGCAGACGGTGCGGGAGATCTACCTGAGGCCCTTCGAGATCGTGGTGAAGAACCGGGCGGAGGGGCCCTACGCGGTGATGTCCGCCTTCAACTTCATCGGCAACCGGTACGCAGGAGCCAATGCAGATCTGCTCAACGGCGTCCTGCGCGACGAGTGGGGATTTGAGGGCATGGTGCTGACCGACTGGTACGGCTCCTATGGATACCAGATCACCATGGACTCGGTGCTAAACGGCAACGACATCATGCTGGGGATGGGTTCACAGGCGCGTTCCCAGATCGAGAATCCCGACTCGCCGACCATGGTGACGGCGTTGCGGCAGGCCTCGAAGAACGTGCTCTACACGGTGGCCAACTCCGGCAACTACACCGTGGAGACCGATGACGGCGGACTGGACCGGCTGACCACCAGGGCGATCCTCATCGACGTAGTGGCCTGCCTGGTCTGCGTCGGCGCGATGACGGCCGTCGTGCTGCGGTGGCGCTCAAAGCGGGCCAGGTCCCGGGCGGCTGACCAGTGAGCCGCTGAAGACGAGTCCAGGCCGGAGGCGGGGGCCACCGTCAGGACAAGTGCTCGCGCACCTCGTCCATGTCCTTGTCGCCACGACCGGACAGATTCACCAGCAGCAGCGGGACGGCGTCGGGCTCGCCCGGCGCCGTCCGCTCGGCGTGGCCGCGGGCGATCTTCAGCGCCTGGGCGACGGCGTGCGCGGACTCCATGGCCGGGATGATGCCCTCGTGGCGGCTGAGCAGCCGGAAGGCCTCCAGCGCCTCGGCGTCGGTGACGGCCACGTACTCGGCGCGTCCGGCGTCAGCCAGGTAGGCGTGCTCCGGGCCCACCGACGGGTAGTCGAGCCCGGCGGAGACCGAGTGGGAGGGCAGGACCGTGCCGTCGTCGTCGAGCATGACGAAGGAGCGCATGCCGTGCAGCACTCCGGTGCGCCCGGCACTGATGGGGGCGCCGTGCTCGCCGGTGGCCAGGCCGCGCCCGGCCGGCTCCACGCCGATCAGCCGCACTGACGGGTCATCCAGGTAGGCGGCGAAGGCTCCGATCGCGTTGGAGCCGCCCCCAACAGCGGCGATCACCGCGTCGGGCAGGGTGCCGTAGCGCGCAAGCACCTGGCGGCGGGACTCGCTGGATATCACTTCCTGGAAGTGCCGCACGATAGTGGGGAAGGGGTGCGGCCCGGTGGCTGAGCCCATCAGGTAGAAGGTGTCCTCCAACCGGGTGCACCACTCGGAAAGGGCGGCGTCGATCGCATCCTTCAGGCCCGCCTGCCCGGCGGTTACCGGTACCACGGTGGCCCCCATCAGCTCCATGCGCTCCACATTGGGGCGCTGCCGCTCCACATCGTGCGCGCCCATGTAGATGGTGCACTCCATGCCCATCAGCGCCGCCACCATGGCGGTGGCGGTGCCGTGCTGGCCGGCGCCGGTCTCCGCGATCAGGCGGCGCTTGCCCATGCGCTTGGCTAGTAGCGCCTGGCCGAGCGCGTTGTTGCCCTTGTGCGCGCCACCGTGGGCGAGATCCTCCCGCTTGAGCACAATGCGGGCGCTCCCGGAAAGCGGTAGGTGCCGGCACTCGAAGATGGGCGTCTCCCGACCCAGGTAGTCGACCCGCAGGCCTGCTAGTTCCGTCTCGAAGGCGGGGTCGGCCACCGCCTCTACGAAGGCGGCCTCGAGCTCGTCAAGTGCGGGCAGCAGCTCCGCCGGCACCTCCTGGCCGCCGAAGCGCCCGAAGTAGGCGGGCAGGATCGTCTCGCGCGGAGTGTCTGCACCTGGCGGGGGAGGGGTGTAGCCGGGTGCGTCGGGGCCGAGTGGCCCGGTGGGCACGCGGTTGGCGGTGGGTGCTGCCCCGGGCAGGGCTGCGTCTGGTCCGGCGGGGGTGCGCATGAGTGCCTCCTTGCTGTCTCCACCGCCCGACGGCGGTCGCGTTCGCGAGGCTAGAGGCGCTGTCGGCGGCGAGCAAAAGCGCACCTCGGCGTCTCGCATACCGGGACTGCGGCGGCGCAGGTACGAACTCAGCGGCGGTGACGCAGGTTATGCGCAGCAAGCGACAGATCACGCTTGACACTCCCGGGTGTGGCCTGCGTCTCATATGATGGTGGTGAACCCTGCGAGACCCTGCAAGGAGAGATCAATGAGGATCACCTATGGAAGGAGCCTGGCCGCCGTTGGCGTGGCTGTGGCTCTGGTATTGACGGGATGCACCTCCGGCGGTTCCACCGCCGATGCGACCGCGTCCTCGACCCTGGAGAACAACGGCAACACCTACATCACGCAAGAACTGGATGACGGACAGACCCTCTTCACCCGGGTCATCAACCCGAACGGCGGCCAGGTGCTGAGCTACTCGGCCGAAGGCGGCATGGCCATCGTTGAGCAGGTCGATGGCGAGTTCACTTACGCCTTCAAGGACCTCAACGGCAATGGAGAGCTTGACCCCGCCGAGGACTGGCGACTGGAGGGGAGCGAGCGGGCCGCCGACTACGCCACCGGCCTGTCCAAGGAGCAGATGGCTGGTCTGATGCTCTTCTCCGCTCATGAACGTGCGCCCGAGGACGGACTGACGCCCGAGCAGCAGGAGTACCTGTCCGACTCCTACTTGCGGGCAGTGCTGAACGCGGGCGGCTCTGACGTGACCGCCAACGTGCAGTGGGTCAACCAGATGCAGGCCTACGTGGAGACCCTGGCCTCCGCGGACACCCCCTACATCCCCGTCAACTTCTCCTCCGACCCGCGTTCGGACGCCTCGGGCGACGGGGCCTTCACAGACGTCGGGGAGATCTCCAGCTGGCCCGGGTCGCTGGGTCTAGCCGCCACCTTCGATCCCGAAACGGTGCTCCAGTTCGGGCAGATGGCCTCCCAGGAGTACCGGAGCCTAGGCATCGGCACGGCCCTGTCCCCGCAGATCGACCTGGCCACAGAGCCCCGGTGGCTGCGCGTCTCGGGCACCTTCGGCGAGGACTCCGAGATGGCCGGCGCCATGGCCGCCAACTATGTAGCGGGTTTCCAGGGCACCTACGCAGAGGATGGTGGTGACGCCGGCTGGGGCACGGACTCGGTGGCCACCATGATCAAGCACTGGCCCGGCGACGGCGCCGGCGAGGGCGGGCGCGAGTCGCACACGAACGCGGGCAAGTACGAGGTCATGGTGGGCGGCAACTCGGCCGAGCACCGGTCGGTGTTCCAGCAGGCGCTGGACTCAGCCGCTGTGATGACGTCCTACTCGGTCACCCTGAACGCCGACGGCGAGCCCGAGTACTCCCAGCGGATGGGCTCCTCCTACGACGACGGCAAGCTCTCCGAACTGCGTGAGGCCAATTCCTACGAGGGCGTCGTCGTCACCGACTGGGGCGTCACCCGCGCCACCACCGATCCTGACAACCCGGTGATCGCCACCGGCTGGGGCGCGGAGGACCTGAGCGTGGAGGAGCGCCACTTCGAGATCATCAAGAACGGAACCGACATGTTCGGCGGCAACAACGACGCCGCCCCGGTACTGGCCGCCTACGACTTGTGGCAGGAGGCCTACGAGGCCGGGGAACTGGACGTGGACGCCCGCACCCGCTGGCAGCAGTCCGCCGCCCGTATCCTGACCATGTCCTTCAACATTGGCGCCTTCGACGACCCCTTCCTGGACCTGGCCACCTCCCAGGCTCAGGTGGGTTCTCAGGACAAGGTCGCCGCCGGCCAGGAGGCGCAGTTGAACTCGATCGTCACCCTCAAGAACGACGGCGCCATCAACCTGGATCCGGAGGCGGACTTCTCCGACAAGACCGTGTACATTCCGCAGACCTACGACACGGGATTCAACAGTGCCTTCAGCGAGGCCGAGTACACCGAGGGGCCCTCCCTCGACGTGGAGGTTGCGGGCAAGTACTTCGGCAAGGTTGTTACCGATGAGGTCGAATACGATGCCGACGGCCACGTGACCGGCTACACCGCCCCCGACCTGACCGATGTGGACCTGGTGCTGGTGGGCATGCGCTCGCCGATTAACGGCACCAGCTTCTCCAAGGCAGGCTGGAACGAGGAGGCGGGCACCTGGTACCCGCTCTCGCTGCAGTACAGCACGTACACGGCCGACGGCGAGAATGTGCGCCGCACCTCCGTCTCTGGGGACGTACTCGCCGACGGCAGCCGGGAGAACCGCTCCTACTACGGGGCCGAATCGGCGATCTCGAACGGCGCCGACCTGGACGCCTTCAACCGCGCCGCCGACGCGGTGGCCGCATCGGGCCGGGACATTCCCGTCGTCGTGGCGCTCAAGGCCACGAACCCGGTGATTCCCGCGGAGTTCGAGGCGCGCGCCGACGCCATCGTCGTCGGCTTCGGCGTCGCGGACGAAGCCCTCATCCAGGTCGCCCTCGGCCTGCACGAGTCCAACGGGCGCCTGCCCATCCAGTTCCCCGCAGGCATGGACACCGTGGAGGCCAACCAGGAGGACGTCCCGAAGGACCTGACGCCCTACACGGACTCCGCCGGAAACACCTATGACTACGGCTTCGGCCTGCACCTGGACGGCTCGGTTATCAAGGACTGAGCAAACAGGGCTCCGGTGGTTATGCGGGCGGGTGCAGGCGGTGGGCTGCCGCATCCGCCCGCAGTCCCGGCGTTAGCTCCAAAAAGTGGTGTTGACCGCGGCGACCCAGGCGTCATACTCAGGTCCGGTCCAGCCGGTGCCCTCCGGCGCGGTGGGGTTGCGGCGGAACGCCGTCGGATTGGCTGCCGGCCCCTGGAGCAGGACCTGCCGCAAGGGCTGGGCGCACTGGAAGTTGAGGGCGGACTGCACGCGATTTAGGCCCCGGCCGACTTCCCGCGGATCGCCCGGACGCTTGCCGGGGAAGCGCCCCTCAGCGGTGGACCGCAGCAGGTACAGGGCGAGGTTCGGTGCGGAGAACCAGTTCATATTCAGCTTCAGGTTCCGCCCGTGCTGATCGCGCACGACGGATGAGCGCTGACCGGTGGCCGAGAACGAGGCGATCTCCTGGTGGGGGATCTGCACGGCGCGGCCACGCCAGTCGGTGCCGGCGATCAGTGTTGGGGCGTCGACGAGGCTGGCGTTGCGATACGTCGCCAGGCTGTAGCAGCAGTAGCCGACGCACAGGAGAGCCAGCGCAGCGATGATCCCAGCGGCCTTCAGGTCATCAACTACCGGCAGGGCTAGCAGGACGAGGAGAACGCCGCCACAGCCGAACATAATGACCAGGCCGATCAGGAGCCGGGCATCGGGGCGCTGGACGGGGTACTCGTAGGTGGTTGTACCCGCGCCGGGGACGGGCTCGGTTATGCGGGCCCTGTCCGCACGCTCCCCGACCCGCAGCAGGGGGATCGTGAGCACCGCCATGATAATAGCAAGTGCGTAGGTGGCGATGACGATGAGTATGTGTGGGGTCTCCATGAAGCCTCCCGGGTGGCTGCATGATCGTGTACCGGCAACCGACAGGTTATGCGTCCGAACCGACAGATCGAGCGGTCAAGACATTATCGCTAACCGACATCGACCGAGAATAGGCCTGCATGCCAATTGTCGGCGGGGTCCGGTCCCGTAGGCCTGATGCGAGGGCGGTTCGGGACCCGCCCGCCAGTGAGCATCCCCATCCCCCTTGCGTCCCCGCGCAAGGAGCACAGAGAGGTGTCTGCGACAGTGTTGTCAATCAACTGGAACGACGTCTGGAACGTGGTGGTGAGCCTGCGACCGCAGCTCATTGCCATCGGCGTGGCGCTGCTGGTGGCGCTCATCATCACCATCGCCGCGCGTCGGCTCAGCAAGCCGACCCGGAAGCTGGTGCGCTCCACTACCTGGGTTGCCGCGGTGGTCGCCGTCGCGGTTGCCGTAACCGGCATGATGTATGGCGGCCTGAAGACCATCCTGGACCTGTCCTCCGGATCCGGCACGCTCACCGACCAGACCAAGGCGACCGTGGAGGAACTCGGTAACACGATTTCTGACGAGGGCATGGTCCTGCTGAAGAACGAGGGAGCAGCCCTCCCGCTCGAGGACGGCGCCGCCATCAACGTTCTCGGCTGGGCCTCCACCAACCCCGTCTACGGCGGTACCGGCTCCGGCTCGCTGTCCCCTGACAACCCCACGACCTCCCTGCTGGATGGCCTGCACAACGCTGGCTTCCAGACCAACACGGAGCTGAGCGACTTCTACGCCGGCTACCGTGCCGAGCGGCCGGAGGTCGGCATGTTCGCAGCCGACTGGACGCTGCCCGAGCCCACCTCCGATGACTACACCGACGCCCTTGTCAGCTCCATCCAGGACTTCTCTGACACCTCGGTGGTGACCATTGCCCGGTCCGGTGGTGAGGGATTCGATCTGCCGCTGGACGTCAACGCGGAGGTGGCTGCTAACGGCGCCTTCTCCTACACGGACAACTCCGCTACCCAGACCGACTTCGCCGACGGCCAGGGCTACCTGGAACTCACGGCTCCCGAGCGCGACCTGATCCAGCTAGCTAAGGACAACTCCGAGACGGTGGTAGTCGTCTACAACGGTGCCAACGCCTTCGACCTGTCTGACCTGGCCGCCGACCCGGACATTGACGCCATCATCTGGGCGATTCCCGGAGGCCAGGTCGGCTTCAACGCCCTGGGCCGCATCCTCGACGGCGAGGTCAACCCCTCCGCCAAGACCCCGGACACCTTCGTCACGGACCTGAAGGCATCCCCGGTCGCCAACAACTTCGGCGACTTCACCTACACCAACATGAAGGAGTACGGGCAGTCCTCGCCCTTCACTGAAGACACCACCTACCCCGGGTTCGTGAACTACGTGGAGGGCATTTACGTCGGCTACCGCTGGTACGAGACCGCCGCCGTCGAGGGTGTAATCGACTACGAAGAGGCCGTCACCTACCCGTTCGGCTACGGCCTGTCCTACACCACCTTCAGCCAGGACATGGGTGAGCTCGCCCGCGACGCCGACGGCGCCATTAGCCTCGACGTGACCGTCACCAACACCGGGGACGTGGCCGGCAAGGACGTTGTGCAGGTCTACTACACCGCCCCCTACACCAACGGCGGCATTGAGAAGTCCGCCGTGAACCTGGTTGCCTACGGCAAGACCGGCCTGCTTGAGCCCGGAGCATCCGAGACCGTCACGCTTACCTTCGCCGAGGATGACATGGCCTCCTACGACTACCAGGATGCCAAGGCCTACGTGCTGGAGGAGGGTGAGTACACGGTCTCCGTGCGCGCGGACTCCCACACGGTGATCGCCGAGCAGACCCTCACGGTTGACGCGACCATCACCTACGACTCCGAGGACAACACCCACGCCGGCGATGTTGCGGTCGCGACGAACCAGTTCGACTCTGCCGCAGGCGACGTCACCTACCTATCCCGGGCGGACTCCTTCGCCAACTACGAGGAGGCCACGGCCGCCCCGGCTAGCCTGGAGATGTCGGAGGAGCACCAGCAGGCCTTCATCGCCAACTCCAACTACGACTCCGCCGCCTTTGACGACGATGCCGACGAGATGCCCACCACCGGCGCCAAGAACGGCCTGGTCCTGGGTGACATGTACGGCCTGGACTACGACGACGCCAAGTGGGACCAGCTGCTGGACCAGCTGTCGGTTGCCGAGATGAACAGCCTGATCGCCAACGGCGGGTACGGCTCGGTGGCGGTGGACTCCGTGGGCAAGGTGCGCGTCTCGGACGTGGACGGACCCGCCTCGCTGAACAACAACTTCACCGGCGTGGGCTCTATCGGCCTGCCTTCTGCCGTGTCCGTCGCCGCCACCTGGAACCAGGAGCTGGCGCACGAATTCGGCACCGCGATCGGCACCATGGCCCACGACATGGACGTGGCCGGCTGGTACGCCCCGGCCACCAACACCCACAGGTACGCGTACGCCGGACGCAACTTCGAGTACTTCTCCGAGGACCCGGTCCTGGCCGGCACGCAGGTGGCACAGGAGATCCAGGGTGCCAGGGAACTGGGCGTGTACGCCTTCATCAAGCACTTCGCCATGAATGACCAGGAGACCAACCGCACCAACATGCTGGCCACCTGGTCCAATGAGCAGGCGATTCGCGAGATCTACCTGAAGTCCTTCGAGATCGGCATCAAGGACGGCGGTGCCGGCGCGGTCATGACCGCCTTCAACTACATCGGCACCACCTACGCCGGCGCACTGCCCGAGCTGCAGCAGACCGTGCTGCGCGACGAATGGGGCTTCCGCGGCATGACGCTGACGGACTACTTCGCCGGCTACGGGTACCAGAATGCCGACCAGCTCACCCGTAACGGCGGTGACATGATGCTCGCCACCACTGACATCACCGTCAACTCGGTGCAGAACACCTCCGCGACCGGAGTGATCGCCATGCGGGAGGCGTCGCACAACATCCTGTACACCGTGGCCAACTCCTGGATCTACGACAGCGGGCAGCCCGCGGTGGAGCGCGCCTCCTGGGAGTACGTGACCTGGGGCGTCCTGGCAGCCCTGGGTGCGTGCCTGCTCGCCCTGGAGATCATCGCCATCCGCCGCTACCGCAAGCGTCAGGCTGAGGCCTCCGCCGTCGTCGAGAGCTCCGAGACGGAGTAGGCACTGGGCGTTTGACGCCCCGGTGGGCGGGGCGGATCTTCTGCCCCGCCCACCGGCCGCCCTCCTGCGCTTTACACACCAGGACCCCGCCGCATCCCGACCAACCCTCAAGGGAAGGAACACGCTGTGACCGTCACCGCCTCCGACCTCACGCTCCTGGAGGCCGCCGCCCTGCTATCGGGCTCCTCCGAATGG
Source organism: Actinomyces sp. 594 (assembly GCF_019325145.1). Classification (NCBI taxonomy): domain Bacteria; kingdom Bacillati; phylum Actinomycetota; class Actinomycetes; order Actinomycetales; family Actinomycetaceae; genus Actinomyces; species Actinomyces sp. 594. The sequence continues at coordinate 45,453 of NZ_PIZC01000065.1, read as the reverse complement.
GACTCGCGCCCCCTGCCCGAGCGCGGTATCCCGTCCTTCGTCCTGTCCGACGGGCCGCACGGGGTGCGCCGTCAGCTCGGCAGCGGCGACCACCTCGGTATAGCCGCCTCCGAGCCAGCCACCTGCTACCCGACGGCGGCTACCGTCGCCAACTCCTGGGACCCCGTCCTGGCTGAGCAGATGGGGCAGGCGCTGGGGCGGGAGGCGCTCGCCCTCGGGGTGGACGTGCTGCTGGGCCCGGGACTGAACATCAAGCGTTCCCCGCTGTGCGGACGCAACTTCGAGTACTACTCCGAGGACCCCATCCTCGCCGGGCGCATGGCCGCCGGCCTGGTCCGCGGCATCCAGTCTCAGGGCGTGGCGGCTACCCCGAAGCACTTTGCCGTCAACGGCCAGGAGCTGCGGCGCATGGCCTCCGACTCCGTGGTCGACGAGGCCACCATGCGGGAGATCTACCTGACCGCCTTCGAGATCGTGGTGCGCGAGGCGCATCCCCGCGCACTGATGAGCTCCTACAACCGGGTCAACGGCACCTACGCCAACGAGCACCCGCAGCTGCTCACCGAGATCCTGCGGCAGGAATGGGGCTTCACGGGGATGGTCGTCTCCGACTGGGGCGGCTCCAATGACGCCGCGGCGGCCGCCGCGGCCGGCTCCTCCCTGGAAATGCCCGCGCCTGGTCTGCACTCCGCAAGGGAGGTAGTAGCCGCAGTAGAGGCGGGGCGCATCAGCCGCGAGGCGGTCTACGCGCGCGCCGCCGAGGTCATCACGATGGCCGCTTCCGCGCCCTCGGCCCGCACGCCCGAGGCGGATCGCCCCGGTTTCGACGTCGACGCCCACCACGCGCTGGCGCGGAGAATCGCCGAAGAGTCGATTGTGCTGCTGCGCAACCAGGACGGCATGCTCCCCCTGGCCGCGGGCACGCGCGTGGCGGTGATCGGCGATATGGCCGCTACCCCGCGATACCAGGGCTCCGGATCATCCCAGATTAACCCCACCCGCCTTGAGAGCCTCCTGGAAGAGCTGGCCTCGACCGAGCTTGAGCTCGTGGGCTACGCCCAGGGATACGACCGGCAGGGCAGGCCCAACCAGTCCCTGGTCGATGAGGCAGTGACGCTGGCCGGCAGGGCCGATGTCGTGCTCGCTTGCATCGGGCTTGATGAGCTGTCCGAGTCCGAGGGCCTGGACCGCTCCCACATGCGCCTGCCGCAGGTGCAGACCCGGCTGCTGGAGGCCGTCGCCCGCGCCAACCCCAATGTGGTTGCCGTCCTCTCCGCCGGGTCCGCAGTGGAGACCGCCTGGGAGGAGCACACCAGGGCCGTGGTTCACACCAGCCTGTCTGGACAGGCAGGTGCCAGCGCTGCACTGCGGGTGCTCACCGGCGCGGTCAACCCCTCCGGCCGCCTGGCGGAGACCTACCCGGTGCGCTACGAGGACAACCCCACCTCCGCCTGGTTCCCGGCCACGGGGGAACTCGCCCTGTACCAGGACGGCCCCTACGTCGGCTACCGCTACTACACCACCACCAGCACGCCGGTGGCGCACCCCTTTGGCTTCGGCCTGTCGTACTCCAGCTTCGAGTACTCCGGGCTGAGCCTGGACGAGGCTGGGGCACACCTGACGGTCACCAACACCTCCGCCACCGACGGCGCCGAAGTGGTGCAGATGTACGTCACGGCGCCCGCGGGCGTGTGGGGGCCAACCCGGGAGCTGAAGGGCTTCGTCAAGGTGTCCGTGTCTGCGGGGAAGTCGGTGGCCGTGACCGTCCCCTTCGACGACTACACCTTCCGCCGGTACTCGGTGACCGAAGGGCGTTGGATCCGCCCCGCGGGCACCTGGACGGTGCGGGTGGGGCGCAACGCCGAGGACCTTCCGCTCGAGGAGACCTGGGAGGTGGAGGGCGACCCGGTTGCCCCCGCCGACCCGGCTCTGGGGCACTATCTTGACGGCAGGGTCACGCAGGTCGGTGACAGTGAGTTCGCTGCGCTGCTGGGAAGGGCGGTGCCGCGTTCGGACCTGTCCGGCCGGATCGTTCCCAACAGCCCGATTGCCGACCTGGCGCACGGGCGGAGCCGCATCGGCAAGGTCGCCGTCAAGGTGCTGGAACGCCAGAAGAAGAAGGCCGATGCCTCCGGCAAGCCCGACCTGAATATCCTGTTCATGCTCAACATGCCGTTGCGTGCCATGGGCAAGATGACCGGCGGCATGGTGTCTGCTGAAATGGTCGACGGCATCGTCGACTTCGTGGATGGCCACGGCCTGCGCGGGCTGCGCACCATCGTGGGCGGATTCTTCCGTAACCGGCGCCAGGACAAGGCCACCCAGAAACGACTCGACGCGGCGCACTGAATCGGTGCTGATCGCTTACGCGCCAGGGCAAAGGCCCGCGTAGACTCCTGTCATAGCAACTAGAAATCGAGACCAAACATGAACCCAATGACCGCCTGGTGGCACCGCTTCGAAGAGCGTCACGAGACCATCGCCCAGTTCATCGTGTTCTTCATCCTGTCCAACGGTGTGACTTTGCTGCAGCTGATCCTGATGCCAGCGTTCAGGTGGATCTTCGGATTCACCTCGCTGCAGGGCACCACTTTCCAGTTCCTCCCGGTGGGCTCCTCCGGAGGCAGCCCCGTCTACCTGTTTGACTACGTGGCCGGCCCCATCCAGGCCGACGGCTCCGGTGGTGGGCTGGCCTACTTCCTGGCCGTGGAGATCACCCTGCTGATCGCCCAGGTAATCAATTTCTTCGCCCAACGCTCCATCACCTTCAAATCGAACTCCTCGATCTGGAAGGCGGCGTTCTGGTACGCGCTGGCATACGTGGTGATCACGATCGTCGCCGCCGCCTTGCAGGTGCTGTACAAGGAGCCCATCTACTCCTGGTGCAAGGGCACGCTCGGCGCATCCACGGGTGAGACCGTGGCGGACGTCGTGACGATGATCATCAACGCCGCAATCTCCTTCTGGGTGTTCTTCCCGATCTTCAAGGTCATCTTCAAGCGGGTGCCCGAGGATGCCGATACGCAGCCGGACGGGTCCGGGCAGACCGAGGTGCTGTCGGCGCACTGATCCGGGTTCCTTCCGGTAGTGTCATCCGCACCAGTAACCAGGAGCGCCTCGGGCGCGGCGCGGGCAGGTGCCCGCATTCCGCGAAACGCCGGCTGACTCCGTCGAGCAAGGAGACCCGCACGGTGCCAGCCAGCCCGCTAATAACGGTCGTAGTACCGGCATACAACGCCGAGGACTGCCTGGGGCGCTGCCTGTCCAGCCTCGTGGCGGCGGACGGCGGCCGTGATGAGCTGGAGGTGATCGTCGTCGACGACGGCGCCACGGACTCAACCGGCGCTCTTGCTGATGCCTACGCCCGGGCACACACGGCGATTGAAGTAATCCACCAGGAGAACAAGGGGCACGGCGGCGCCATTAATACCGGGGTCGCTGCGGCCCGCGGCACTTGGCTGAAGGTGTGCGACGCCGACGACGCCATCGACCCCGGGACACTGCGTGCCCTGCTCGCCTCCCTACGCTCTTGGCGTGAGGCGGGCACTGAGCCTGACCTCGTGGTGACGAACTTCGTGTACGTACGCGAGGGCACACCCGCTTGGTACCGCCTCAGCCACGGACCTGCCCGGCGGGGCCCCCGGGGTGTACGGCCCGGCCGCCATGTAGTGCGTTTCCGGGGCATCCTCCCGGCCGGGCGTATTGGCAGCTGGCGGGACGTGCGGAGTTTTCGCCCCGACCAGTACCTCATGATGCACTCGCTCGCCTATCGTCGTGAGGTATTGGAGCATTCCGGCATGCGGCTGCCGGAGCACTGCTTCTACGTGGACAACCTGTTCGCATTCGAGCCGTTGCGGCACGTGCGCACGCTGACCTACCTGGATCTGGACCTGTATTACTACACGGTGGGCAGGGCGGGGCAGTCCGTGGCCGATGACGTGATCGTGGCACGTCTGGACCAGCATGACCGTGTCAACGCGCTCATGCTGGAGGCGATGCCCCGCGAGGGCGAGGTACCTGTGTCCCTGCTGCACTACTTGGTACACATCTACACCTTGAGCGCGGTGGTGATTACCACCATGGCGCTGCGGTCGGGTACTCCGCAGAACCTGGCCATCAAGCAGCGGCTGTGGGAGCGTCTGGACGCTACTCGACCGGACGTGGCGCGGTGGGTGCGCGGTTCTGTAATGGGCCGGCTGATGACGTTGCCGGGACGGACCGGGCGCTGGGTGACGGTGGCCGGATACCAGGTGGTCCGCCGGGTACTTGCCCTGAACTGAGAGCGGGACCAGCGTGGGCCCGCCATGCAGCCCAGGCGGTAACGTTGCGGCTTTTCGCGTTTGTGGGCCTGGAGGACTGGCATGCATGTGGTGTGTCAGGTCGGTTTCTCGGCTCCTCCGGTTTGCGGGTGCGTGCGGGTGGGGTAGGCGGGTGTGGGTGGGGTCGGTTGGGTGGTCTTGGGTGTGGCGCACGCTCAGTTGGTTTGGCGCTCTGGCCGGTTGGCGGGTTTTGCCTGGTATTTCGGTGTTTTTGGTTTTTGGCTGGTGGGGGTTGGTTGGCTCCAGCGTGCGGCGCGGGGGTTGCCGCACGCTGGAGCTGGTTGGGCTGTTTTTCGGGTGGTGTGCTTTCCGCGTGATTACGCCGTTTCTGTGGAAGCGTGCCGGGACTGAGCGTGCGGCGCGCGCTGGCGCCGGGTCGGATCTGTCCTTGCTGCGCGAGCAGAACACCGCCGGACCCGCCCGCCGACGCGTGCTCGTGCCGAGTCCGAGGGCTCCGTTGCGGCCTACACCTGGGAATGGCTCAGCTACCTCCACCGCACTCCCTAACCGGAGGAGCCGTATTACTGATTACGTCCTCGGTGAGGGAGCTCGGCGGGGATCGGCAGCAGTACGCGCAGCGTGAAGGTGCCGCGTGGGCTCTCAGTAGTGGTTAGCTGCCCGCCGTAGGCCTCGGCGGCCGAGCGCATGGCACCGTAACCAAAGCCGTATGCGCTACCGTCGGTAACAGCACGTATTGGGCCGGTGCGACCCGGGGCCGAGCGTGCTGGTGCCACCGGATTCTCGACCTCGATCAGCACGAATCCACGGCGAGTACGCACATCAAGACGAATCCACCGGTCGGCGTCGCCGGTGCCGGAGACAGCCTCCAAGGCGTTGTCCAGGGCAGTGCCGACCAGTGTGGCCAGATCGGCGGTGGACATGAAGCCGAGCGCGGCGCCCTCGACGATGGCAGTCATGGTGATGCCGGCCTCCAGGCACACCTGCTCCCGGTCGGTGAGAATTACATCCAGTACGGGGTTGCCGGTGCGTACAAACACCTCATACGGCCGCACTGAGGACTCCAGCTCAGCGAGCCGGTCCAGGCGCACCGCGGGATCCGGCTCGGCCCGCACCGAGGCGATCATGTGGCGCAAGTCGTGGTACTTACGGTTGACGATGTCGATGGCGCGCTTGGAGGTCAGGTACTGCTCGTACTGCGAACGCAGCAGCGCCTCGGAGCTGGCCAGCTCGAAGGAAGCACGGTTTTGCAGGTCAACTTCCCGCTGCGCGTACAGAATGATGAACCCGCATAGATCCACGAGCGTGCGGATATAGAAGACCTCTGCCCCCAGTCGGCCGGAGAAGGGAGTGGCGGTGCTTAGGAAGCTGAGATTTGACATGGCGAAGGTGATGGCGGCGATCGCCGCCGCCCCGGCCACGGTGGCAGCTGTGGGCACCACTTCGGCGCGGAACCGGGGACGCTCCAGCAGATAGACCGCACCCAGTACGGTGCCGTCGACGGCTATCGCCAATGCCGCACCCCAGAAGGCGCCCGCCCGGTCTCCCAGGAGGAACACCTCCAACTGCCACTCGAGCGAGGCCGCCAGCTCGGCGGCCACGAAGGCGCGCACTACCAGGTAGGTGGACCGGCGCAGGGAACCGCTCAGCGCCAGGTGCAGGATGCCCCACATGGCGATCACCGCTCCGAGCATCCCTGCCAGCCACAGCGAGATCGGCAGGCGGGCCGCAAGTGTCTGGTAGATGCTCAGCGCCGGAAGCGCTGCTGCCATCACTACCAGTGCGCGGCGCCTGGAGTCCTGTGGCCGCCACGTGGCCAGTACGTACGCCAGGCATGCGCCCCACTCGGCCAGCGCGGTCCACAACCGGGGGATGTCCGGCAGAGCCTCCTGGATCACGCGGTTGTCCCGGACACGTGCTCGGCCAGGGCCCGCATGAACTCCTTCTTCCGGGGGCGGGAGATCCTCAGGGACTGCCCGGTGCTCATCACGGAGTCCTGCTCGCGCACCGCCACCACGTGCCGCAGGTTGACGATGTAGCAGGAGTTGGAGCGGAAGAAGCCATGGGGTGCCAGTTTCGGCTCCATCTGCTTGAGCGATCCGGTCAGGGTGATGGCGCCGTCGGTCAGGTGCACGTCCAGGCGGTGACCAGAGGACTCCAGGTAGACGATGTCGCGCACGGGCACGCGCCGCAGCCCCTGCCCGTCCTTCAGGACGATGCCGGCGTTGTCCCGTCGGCCGAGTACCTCCAGGGCGCGGCTCAGCTCTCGGGCCAGGGAGGAGTAGGGGAAGGGCTTTACCAGGTAACCGAGGGCGGACACCTCGTAGCCGTTGATCGCGTACTGCTGCGCGGCAGTAATGAAGATGATGATGACATCAGGGTCGATACGACGCACTAACCGGGCGAGGGATAGGCCGTCGGTGCCCTCCATGCGTATATCCAGCATGAGGATGTCGTAAATGGGGCGGAAGCCGTCCAGGATGTCGCCGCCGGCCTCAAAAACGGACACTTGCAGATCCAGGCCTCGCTCACGGCCGAAGCGGTCGAGGTACTCGGAAAGAACGTTGCGGTGGCGGGCGTCGTCGTCGACGACGCCAATACGGAGTGTGGCGGAGGGGCTCGTATTCACTTTCATCGGCGGCTGTTGGTTACGGCGCGGGCATGGTGGTGGCGGACGCGCGGGGAAGGCGCGACAGCCGGGGAAGCGTTCGCTACGAACGCGGCCATGGGCACCGAAAGTAACGGTTACAAGCATGTTAGTGTACCGGCGCCGGGGGTCGGCCGCGGCCGTGGAGACGGGCACGCGCGCGGCCACGATCAGTCAGCGATCAGCTCAGCACTGATCCGGTGCCAGCCGTTGGCGCGATCACGCTGAGAGACGACGGAGGGCATTAGCGATGCGAGCGGATCTGGTAGTGGTCGGTTCGGGGCTCTTCGGTGCCACGGTCGCCCAGCGCGCCGCCGAGGAGCTGGGCGTGCACGTGGTGGTGGCTGAGCGTCGCAACCACGTGGGTGGAAACGCCTACTCGTACCCGGATCCGGACACCGGCATCGAGGTGCACCGCTACGGCTCCCACATCTTCCACACCTCCAACGAGCAGGTCTGGGCCTACGCCAACCGGTTCACCGCCTTCAACGACTACCGGCACCACGTCTACGCCAACCATGCCGGGGAGATCTACCCGCTGCCCATCAGCCTGGGCACCATCAACCAGTTCTTCCACGCCGCCCTCGGCCCGGAGCAGGCGCGGGCGCTCATCGCCGAGCACGCCGCCGAGATCACCGGCGAGCCCGCCAACCTGGAGGAGAAGGCCGTCAGCCTGATCGGCCGCCCCCTGTACGAGGCCTTCATCCGCGGCTACACCGCCAAGCAGTGGCAGACCGACCCCACCGACCTGGGCGCCGGCATCATCACCCGGCTGCCGGTACGCCTGAACTACAACAGCCGCTACTTCTCCGACCCTTACGAGGGCATCCCGGTGGACGGCTACGGAACCTGGGTCGAGCGGATGCTGGACCACCCGCGCATAGAGGTACGCCTGGGGACGGATTTTCTGGCGGCCGACGGCGTACTGACCCGTGACGCCTGCGTGGACCGGGTGCCGGTGGTCTACACCGGCGCCGTGGACCGCTTCTTCGATTACCGGCTCGGTGCCCTGACGTGGCGCACCCTGGACTTCGAGACACGCGTACTGCCCACAGGGGACTACCAGGGCACCGCGGTCATCAACTACTCCGATGCCGATGTCCCGTACACCCGGGTGCACGAGTTCCGCCACTACCACCCCGAGCGCGCCTACCCCGACGATGCCACCGTGATCATGCGGGAGTACTCGCGCATGGCGGGCCCCGACGACGAGCCCTGCTACCCGGTGGGCACGCCCGCAGACCGCGAGCGGCTGGCCCGCTACCAGCAGCTGGCGGCAGAGCTGGAGCCGCAGCGAGTCGTCTTCGGCGGGCGCCTGGGCGCCTACCAGTATCTGGACATGGACCGGACGATCGCCTCCGCCCTGCATAGCTTCGAGCAGCGGGTGCGGCCGTGGTTCGGGTGAGCCGCTCCGCCGTGTAACGCCGTTCTGCGCCGCACCCGCGGGCGGCACGCCGCTGAGCGAAGCACTGCGAGCCGTGGCCGGTCCGCACCTCACAGCGCCCTGACGCGGGGCCCGCGGGCAGTCCATGGGAGACTAGACCGCGTTCAAGCCGGCGGCGCCAGCCGACCGCACGTCCACACTGATCCACACTGATCCACACTGACCGCAGGAAGAGCCAGGAACCGATTCACGTGCCACCGATCCCCACGTCCGAGCAGGCTGCAACCGTCGCCCCCGCAGCCACCGAGCAGGCCCAGATCCGAAACTTCTCGATCATCGCGCACATCGACCACGGCAAATCCACGCTGGCGGACCGGATGCTCCAGGCCACCGGCGTAGTCGCCCCGCGCGACATGCGCGCCCAGTACCTGGACCGCATGGACATCGAGCGCGAGCGCGGCATCACCATCAAGTCCCAGGCCGTGCGCATGCCCTGGGCGGTGACCGGGGAGGACGGCGTCACGCGCGCCCACGCGCTGAACATGATCGACACCCCCGGGCACGTGGACTTCTCCTACGAGGTCAACCGGTCGCTGGCGGCCTGTGAGGGCGCGGTGCTGCTGGTCGACGCCGCCCAGGGCATCCAGGCGCAGACCCTCGCCAACCTGTACATGGCCATGGAGGGCGACCTGACGATCATCCCGGTGCTGAACAAGATCGACCTGCCCTCGGCGGAGCCGGATCAGCACGCGGCGGAGATCGCCTCCCTGATCGGCTGCGAGCCCGAGGAGGTACTGCGTGTATCGGGCAAGACCGGGGCGGGCGTGCCCGAGCTGCTGGACCGGATCGTCGAGGCGGTCCCGCCGCCGTCCGGTGATCCCGACTCCGCCGCCCGCGCCATGATCTTCGACTCCGTGTACGACGTCTACCGGGGCGTGGTCACCTACGTGCGTGTTGTCGACGGCGCCCTGAAGTCGCGCGAGCGCATCAAGATGGTGTCCACCGGAGCAGTCCACGACCTGCTGGAGATCGGCGTCATCAGTCCTGAGCCGGCCCCCACCCAGGGGTTGCGTGCCGGTGAGGTCGGCTACCTGATCACCGGCGTGAAGGACGTGCGCCAGTCCAAGGTCGGCGATACCGTCACCTCCGCCGCCGCCCCGGCCACTGTGCCGCTGTCCGGCTACCAGGACCCTAAGCCCATGGTGTTCTCCGGGCTGTTCCCCGTGGACGGCTCCGACTTCCCGGCGCTGCGTGACGCCCTGGACAAGCTCAAGCTCAATGATGCCGCCCTGACTTACGAGCCGGAGACATCGGTGGCGCTGGGCTTCGGCTTCCGCTGCGGCTACCTCGGCCTGCTGCACCTGGAGATTATTCGTGAGCGCCTGGAGCGCGAGTTCAACCTGGACATCATCTCTACTGCGCCGTCCGTGGTCTACGAGGTCACCATGGAGGACCGCAGCGTCCACACGGTCACCAATCCGAGTGAGTTCCCCGAGGGCAAGGTCCGCGACGTGCAGGAGCCGGTGGTACGTGCCACCATCCTGACGCCCAGCGAGTACATCGGCGCGATCATGGAGCTGTGCCAGTCCCGCCGCGGCACCATGCTGGGCATGGACTACCTGTCCGAGACCCGCGTGGAGATGCGCTACCGGCTGCCGCTGGCGGAGATCGTCTTCGACTTCTTCGACGCCCTGAAGTCACGCACTCGCGGTTACGCCTCCCTGGACTACGAGCCCGACGGCACCCAGAGCGCGGACCTGACCAAGGTGGACATTCTGCTTAACGGGGAGAAGGTGGACGCGTTCAGCGCCATCGTTCACAAGGACTCGGCCCAGTCCTACGGGCAGAAGATGACCCGGCGGCTCAAGGAGCTGATTCCCCGCCAGCAGTTCGAGGTGCCGGTGCAGGCGGCCGTGGGCAGCCGCATCATCGCCCGCGAGACGATCCGGGCCCTGCGCAAGGACATGCTCGCCAAGTGCTACGGCGGTGACATCACCCGTAAGCGCAAGCTGCTGGAGAAGCAGAAGGAGGGTAAGAAACGCATGAAGGCGGTTGGTCGCGTGGAGGTCCCACAGGAGGCCTTCATCGCCGTGCTCGGAGCGGATCAGCCCACCGGAAAGTAACCCGGACGGATAACGCCTCGGCGGGGCGGGTGGCCCGCAGTAGGGTGGGCCGGACGTCGGCGCGGCGTTAGCCGTGGTAGCGAGGAGCGGACATATGAGCAAAACCGGCTCTGTGGAGCGGGACCCGGAGCGGATCGACGGCGTCCCGGTCACCTCGGGCACGGTGCAGGCCGCCCTGGCCGATGACGGTTCCGGGCTGGAGCTGACCGCCACCCTGGCGCGGCGCCTGGGCGTGCCCCATGCGGGAGCCGACGGGCGTCATGCCGACGAGCCCGCGCCCTTCCGCGACGGCGACCCGGTGGGCACCGTCGGCGCCGTCTGCGCCCTGGCGCGGGTGCGTCCCGACGCCGGGGAGGCGGGCCTGTCCGCCATCCACAAGGCGCCCCTGGAGGGGCCCTCGGCGGTGAACCGGCTCGGCGTCGTCGGTGACCAGCAGGGCGATCACGCCCACCACGGCGGCCGGGATAAGGCACTGTACGTCCTGGACGCTGCCGAGCAGCGTCACTGGGCGGCGGTGCTCGGCGGTATCGAGCCCGGGTCCCTGGGGGAGAACCTGACGATTGAGCCGGGTCCGGCCGGCGGCATCGACGACGTCGAGATCGGTGCGGTTCTGTCTATCGGGGATCCGCGGGGCGAGGGGCTGCGCGTGCGGGTGACCGGCGTGCGCAATCCCTGTGCGACCTTCGCCCGCGGAGTCGGACGCGGCGACTGGGTGGAGGTCTTCTCCTCCCGCAACCGGGTGGGCGTCTACCTGGCTGTCCTCAAGGAGGGCACGGTGCGCGCAGGTGATGAGGTGCGGGTGGTCAGCGCGCCCGGGCACCGGGTCACCTGCACCCGCTGGTTCGCCCACCACGACCCGCGCGACGCCCAGAGGATGCTGGACTCGGAGATCTTCGGCAACTGCGTGATCGCCCCCTTCACCAAGAAGTACGTGCAGGCCGCCGCCCACGAGCAGGTCGGCTGAGCGGGACGCGCTGGGGCAGTTGCCGCAGGGGAAATCGGCTCAGCCGGCCGTATAAGCCGTTCGAACACAACCAGGAGGAACCGGTCCAGTGCCACAGCAGCACCCGCCCCGCTCTCACGCCATCCGCGCTCGCGTGCGCTCCTACTCGCGGGCCGGCGGCCGCCTGACCGAGGCGCAGGAACGGGCCCTGGAGCGTTACAGGGACAGGTACGTGATCGACGTGCCCCGCGCCGATGCGATCCGCACCGTCGCCCCCTCCTTCCGGCTGGACCCGGCAACGGCCTTCGGGCACGCAGGCCAGTTGCGTCCGCTCATCGTGGAGGTCGGCTCGGGCGCGGGGGAGGCGATACTGGCCCACGCCGCCGCCCACCCGGGGGTGGACCACCTGGCTGTTGAGGCCTGGGAGACGGCGATCGCCCGGATCGTGGCCGGTGCCGGCAGGGCGGGCCTGCGCAATATCAGGGTGGTGCCCGCAGATGCCGCCCAGCTGCTGGCCACCGCCCTGCCGGTCGGCCGCGCCAGCGAGGTGTGGGTGTTCTTCCCGGACCCGTGGCGCAAGCCTCGGCACCGCAAGCGTCGGCTGGTCAATGCCGCCTTCGCCGACTCGGTGGCCCGGGTGCTGCGCCCCGGCGGGGTGTGGCGGCTGGCTACCGACTGGGCGGACTATGCCTGGCAGATGCGCGACGTGCTGGAGGCCGCCTCCGCGCTGCCCGAGGGACTGGAGGCGGACTGCACCGGCCCGTACTTCCGCTACCCCGACGCCGGGGCGCGCCCGGACCTGGGCGTCGGGACTGCCGAGGAGGGCAGCCTGGGTAATGGCCGCGACCCCGGCTCGCCGGCCGGCGTGCTAGGCGGCTGGTCGCAGCGCTATGAGGGGCGGGTACTGACCCGCTTTGAGGAGAAGGGCATTCGTGCCGGCCGTACTATCCGCGACCTGACCGCGGTGCGCACCGGCGAGATGTGGGTGCCGCCCCGGCGTGAGGCGGTTGCCCTATGAGTCCGCAGCAGCCGGCGGGGGAGCCCCTGCCCGGAGCGGGGGAGCTGCCCGAGCAGGTGCGCGCTGCGGCGTCGTCGGGCGGGCAGCGGCCATTTGCGGTGTACCTGCACGTGCCCTACTGCCGGGTGCGCTGCGGCTACTGCGACTTCAACACCTACACGAACCTGGCCATGGGCGGCGGAGCCTCGGCGGGGGACTACGTGGACACGCTCGCCGGCGAGCTGCGCCTGGCCCGGGCGGCCATGGAACAGGTCGGCCTGCCGCAGCGGGCGGCGCAAACCGTGTTCGTGGGCGGGGGCACCCCCACCATGCTGCCGGCTGGGGACCTGGCCCGCATGCTGCAGCTGGTGCGCGAGACCTGGGGCCTGGACGAAGGGGCGGAGGTGACCACGGAGGCCAACCCGGAGACCGTGGACGAGCGCTACCTGGCGGCCCTGGCACAGGCCGGGTTCACCCGGGTGTCCTTCGGCATGCAGTCGGCGGTGCCGCAGGTGCTGCGCACGCTGGACCGCACCCACACCCCCGAGTGGGTGCCGCAGGTGGTGTCCTGGGCACGCCGGGCCGGGCTGGCCACGAGCCTGGACCTGATCTACGGCACGCCGGGGGAGTCCCTGGACGACTGGCGGCGTTCCCTGGAGGCGGCGGTGGAGATCGGCCCGGATCACTTGAGCGCCTACGCCCTGGTGATCGAGGAGGGCACGCGGATGTGGACGCAGGTGCGCCGCGGGGAGCTGCCCCTGCCCACGGACGACGACGAGGCCGCCAAGTATGAGCTGGCCGACGCGTTGCTGGGCGGGGCCGGCTACGAGTGGTACGAGATCTCCAACTGGGCGCGGCCCGGGCATGAGTGCGTGCACAACCAGGCCTACTGGCGCGACTGTGACTGGTGGGGCGCCGGCCCGGGGGCGCACAGCCACCTGGGGGACGTGCGCATGTGGAACACCAAGCACCCGGTGGCCTGGGCCGGGCAGGCGGCGGCCGGGCGGCTGCCCGTGGCCGGGCACGAGGTCGTCGATGCCGAATCACGAGAACTGGAGCGGGTCATGCTCGGCATTCGCATGCGCGAGGGTCTGGACCTGCGGAGTCTGACGCGGCCGGGGGAGGCGGCGACGGCGTCGGGCACCCCACGGCGGCTCGTGCCGGTGGTGGGAGGCCTCGTGGCGCAGGGCCTGCTCGACGGTGCTGCCGCCCTGGCGGGCCGCGCCGTGCTCACACTGCGCGGAAGGCTTATGGCGGACACGGTCACGTATCGGCTCACCCAGTGACGCGTGCTAGCGCCTGTGCACGGCGCCGAGTGCAGGGAACCGCACGGTAAACGGGGAAAGAGGCCCCGCGCGGGGGCCCGTGATGCGTAGGGCTCTGTGCGCCTGCTGCCGGGTGAAGCAGGCGTGCTTCAGATCACCGTGTGCCAGGAAGCACGCCTGCGTCTCGCGATCCGGACCGATTCTCGTCATAGGGTGAGGCAAGCGTCGCTGCATCATTGATGGGCGACGAGCACACCGACCCCGAACTGAGGAGTCTCACGTGGAGTTGCAGTGGTGGTCCATACTGCCATTCGTCGTCATGCTCGCCTCGATCGCGGTTTTCCCGCTGATCCCGGCGACGTCCCACTGGTGGGAGAAGAACTCCAGCCAGCTGACGGTCGCCCTGGTGCTGGGGGTGCCCGTGGCGATCTGGATGTGGTTCGCCCTGGGCTGGGAGCCCGTCTTCGCTGCCGTGGTGGAGTACATACAGTTCATCTCGCTGCTGCTGGCGCTGTTCGTCGTCTCCGGCGGCATCTTCCTCAAGGGTGATATTCAGGCCACCCCGCGCAATAACACCATCTTCCTGGCGATTGGCGCACTGCTGGCGAGCTTCGTGGGCACCACCGGTGCCGCCATGCTGTTGATCCGGCCCCTGCTGAACACCAATCGCGAGCGCGAGTACCGCGTACACACCGTCCTGTTCACCATCTTCATGGTGGCCAACTGCGGCGGCCTGCTCACGCCCCTCGGTGACCCGCCCCTGTTCCTCGGCTTCCTGCGCGGCGTGCCCTTCACCTGGACCTTCAGCCTCGTCTTCGAATGGCTGTTCGTGAACGCCATGCTGCTGCTGAGCTACTTCGCGCTGGACACCTGGTACTACTCACAGGAGCCCGCCGCAGACATTCTTGCCGACAAGACGGAGATCGAGCCCCTGGGCCTGCGGGGCGCCTCCAACCTGATCTGGTTCGTCGTCATCATCGCCGCCGTTGCCTTCGCACCCTCGATCGACGCAGAGGCCATTGAGGAGGGGCACGCCGTACTGACCGACTGGATCCCGCTGCGGGAGATCATCATGCTCGCCGCCGCCGGAGCCTCCTACACGCTGGGCGACAAGCGAGCCCGCTTCGAGGACAACCAGTTCGAGTGGGGGCCGATCGCCGAGGTCGCCGCCCTGTTCATCGGCATCTTCCTGACCATGATCCCGGCGCTGCGCTACTTGGACGAGATCGCCGGCAGCCTCCCGCTGAACGAGATCACGTTCTTCGTGTTCACCGGCGGGCTGTCATCCATGCTGGACAACGCCCCCACCTACGCCACCTTCTTCGAGTTGGCCGGTCAGGTGGCGCACCCGGGCGGCGCGACAGTCGCGGGCGTGCCCGAGCTGTACCTGCGCTCGATATCGCTCGGCGCCGTGCTGTGTGGCGCACTGACCTACATCGGCAACGGCCCGAACTTCATGGTCAAGTCCGTTGCCGAGGCACGCAACGTGGAGATGCCATCCTTCGGTGGCTATATCGCCCGCGCGTACCTGTACCTGGGGCCGATCCTGGTGGCCATGGTCCTGTTGTTCATCGCCGGCTCGCTGTGGGCCAAGCTCAGCGGAGTGGTGCTAGTGCTGCTGCTGCTGGCCAACAATATCCGGCTGCTGCGCTCCAGCCGCCGCCTGGCACTGGCCGACGCCTGACGCCGCCGCTATTCAACGGTCTACGGGGCCCGGGCACCACTGGTGCCCGGGCCCCATACACCTGCTGCGTCAGGATGCTGCCCGTTCACTGACCCAGGAGATGAAGTTCTCCTCGCCCGTGCCGGTCAGCTCGGCCATCGTGTGCCCCTGCCCCCAGATGGTCGCGAAGTCCACCGAGCTACCGGCCGCCTGCAAGGCGAGCGCGAGGTTCACCTCCACCGTGCTGGCGGTGTCGCCCTGCATGATGCCGGTGCGGATGCGCCAGCTGGGCGCAACCGTCGAGGTTCCGGCGCCCTCGTAGGCGCTGGACAGGAAGTACATGGGGTCGTACATGTGCTCGCGGGTGAGCACGTCGACGCCAAGCTCGTCGGTCTGCGCAAAGTCCGAGTCGTACTCGGACGATCCGTACTCGTCGGACCAGTTGGTCAGGGCGGCGTAGGTGTCCTGGTTGGCGGCGATCACGTCGCGGGAGAGCCCGGAGAAGTGCATCGCCGTCGCCCCGGCCCCAAGGACGGTGTTCTCCGTCTGGCCGCGGTCGACACCGTCCAGGGCGCCCACGTCTTTCGTCGCCGCTTTCTGGCTGGTGATGAAGCCCTCCAGACCGGTGATCGTGGCCGTGTTGGTCGAGGAGTCGTAGGCGACCCAATCCACGTCCTGATTCAGGGCCGCGATGTAGTCCGCGACGGTCGCGTAGGTGACCGACTCGGAGGAAACCGCCGAGGAGTCCTCCCCGGGGCGGCCCGCACCAGCGGTGGCACCGTCGCCGTCCGGGCCGCCGTCGGCGGGGGTACCCTGCGTGCCCTCGCCGGTGGGTGCGCCGTCGGGGGCCTGGCCGTCACCGGGGGCGCCGGAGGCGACGCTGTCGTCGGACCTGCCCGGACCGCCTGCGGGCGCGCCGGAGCTGCTCTGGGCCTCCATGCCGGCCATCTCGGTGGAGCTGGGCGTGTAGGGGAACTCGGTCGCGGCCAGGAAGTCGTTCAGCGACTGCTCGACTACGGCGACCATGTGCTCGTAGTAGGAGCCGGCCAGGTACTGCCCGTCCGCGGACTCCTCCAGGGCCAGGGTGTTGCCGTCGGAGTCGACCAGTCCCAGGCCGTTGAGGTGCTCGGCGTAGGCGGCGGCCAGGTTCTTGGAGTAGGCCTCCGTCCAGGTGCCCTCCGCGCGGGTGCCAGTGGTGGCGAACTGGCCCATGTTCCACTCATAAGCGGCGTTGGCAGCATCCAGGCTGGTGATCGGGCACCAGCACATTGCCCCCGCGATCGCGTCGGAAAGGACGGCTCCATCGGTGCCGGTGGTGGCTGCGCCGAGTGCTTCCAGGTAGGGGGTGTAGAGCGCGCAGTCGCCGGAGGCACCCATCACCGCGGACTGGGCGCCGCCGCCGGAGTGGCCGAAGACGTACATCTGCTCGGAGTTGCCGGGAAGGGCGGCGGCGTTGTAACGCAGGTAGCGCACGGCCGCCTTCAGGTCGGTCACGCCCCAGGGCGCGTTGCCGGGGGCCGCGTCGGTGGTGGAGTCCTTGCCGCGCAGGCCCGCCTGTACGTAGATGAAGCCGGCCTCCATATAGGCCGCGACGGTGTCGTAGGAGTACTCGGTGGGCGGCTGCTGGGCGGCGTAGCCCGGGGTGTTGACCGGCAGCACGATCGGCGCCGTCGACGCCGTCCAGTCGCCCACCGCGCCGTCGAAGGCGACCTCGGCGGTGAAGGTGCCGTTACCGTTGTCGGTGGAGGACATGTAGGCGCCGGGCACGAAGACGCCCAGGGTCTCGTAGCTGGTGTCCTGCGGGGAGGCGACGTAGGACAGGCCCAGCTGGTAGTAGACGTCGCCGTCAGCGTCATAGCTCCAGGCCGCCGGGTTGAGCGCCAGATCGGTGCTGGTGGTGGGGGCGGCGGTGGACCCCGAGGTATTGGTCGAGCCGCCGGAGTCGGTGGAGCAGGCGGCCAGGCCCGCGACGCCGAGCAGCGTCGCCACCGGCACCGCGCGCATTACGGTGCGTCGTGAGAAGATCATCGTCGGATTCCTTCCAGTCGACGTCAGGGTGACAGGCAGGATGCAACCGGTGTCTTCTGAGCGGCACCCGGGGATTTTGCTGTGAGTCGCTTATGAGGCTGCATGGCTCGTGGGGATGCGGCCATGCCCAGTGGTAGGTGCTACTTCTACCGATCTCGGCATTTGGGTGCGGGAGCAGGGAGGAGGGCGCGTTATCAGTGGGTGCCGGGGGCGGTGACGAAGTCGATCAGCTCCTCCATGCGACCCAGCAGGCTCGGCTCCAGGTCCTTATACGAGCGCACCGTGGCCAGGATCCGCTGCCAGCCGCGCGCGATATCGGCCTGGTCGGCATGCGGCCACCCGAGAGCCTCCAGGGTTCCGTGCTTGATGTCCGTGCCGCGAGGAATCTCCGGCCAGGCCCGCAGCCCCAGCCGGTCAGGCCGCACCGCCTGCCACACATCCACATACGGGTGGCCGAGGATCAGCACGTTCTCCCCGCCCGGCATAGACCGTACCTGCTCGGCGATGCGTGACTCCTTAGAACCTGGCACCAGGTGGTCCACGAGCACACCTGCCCGCCGCTGCGGCGCCGGCCCGAACTGGGCCATTGCCTCCTCGAGGTTGTCGACCCCCTCAAGCATGAGCACCACCACGCCCTCATGGCGCAGGTCATCGCCCCACACCTTCTCCACCAGCTCGGCGTCGTGCCTGCCCTCCACCCAGATCCGCGAGGCTCGCGCCACCCGGGCCCGCTCGCCCTCAACGGCGTAGGAGCCCGAGGCGGTCAGCCTGCGCCCGCCGGCACTGACCGGACCGGCGGGTGGACGCTTGCGCGGGGCGGGCGGATCCAGGATTACGGGCCGCCCCTCCAGCCAGAAGCCCGGACCGAGCGGGAAGGCGCGCCGTACGCCCCGCCGGTCCTCCAGGACCACCAGGTGCTTGCCCCCGGACTTCTCCACGGCTACAGCCGCTCCCACGAATCCGGTCTGGCGGTCCTCCAGCACCATGCCGCGCTTGAGGTGCATATGCACCGACTCTGGTCGCACCGCCGTCGGGCCCACGCGGTGCGGGTCCACCGACAGCACGTCCCCGCCATACCGGTTGCCCGCCGAGGGACGCGCGGGCGAGGCAGTGGCATCGGCCCGGCCACCGCGTCCCGCCGTGGACCTCCTGGAGGCCGTGGCGGCACCGCCCGCGCCAGCCGGACCGTCTTTGCGCTGTGAAGCGGCCTGCTGGCGGGCGGCCTGCTCACGCAGGGCCTGACGGCGGGCGGCGGTGGACCCGGGGACGGGGCCCGGTCGGCGGGACGGTGTCGTGTTCACTCAGGGCACGGTAGGGGAAGGTCACGCGATTGGCCCTGCTGACTCGCCGCGCCGCGGCGTAGGATGGCACTCAAGCGCTAGGAGTGCTAACCATACCGGCCAGTGCTGCGGCCGAGCGCGTCGGCAGGGACGCCCGGTCAGGGCGGCGCCCGCGCCAAGGCCGCACCGCAGACGAGGAAGGAGAGCCCCATGTCGGACGATCGCCGTCTGAAGGTGCTGTCCGCCATCGTCACCGACTATGTACGCACCCGCGAGCCGGTCGGCTCCCGCGCCCTGGTGGAGCGCTACCAGCTGGGCGTGTCTCCGGCCACCATCCGCAACGACATGGCCACCCTGGAGGATGAGGGCTATATCCACCAGCCGCACACCAGTGCCGGCCGCGTCCCCACCGAGAAGGGCTACCGCCGCTTCGTCGACGAGGTCGCGCGCATCAAGCCCCTGTCCGCTCCCGAGCGGGCCGCCATCAACGCCCTGCTCTCCGGGGCCGTGGACCTGGAGCAGGTGGTCGCCCGCACCGTGCGCGCGCTGGCGCAGCTGACCGGGCAGCTCGCCGTCGTCGAGTACCCCAGCCTGCGCCGCACCACCCTGCGCCACCTGGAGCTGGTGGCCCTGGGACCCACCCGCCTACTGCTGATCATCATCACCGACACCGGCCGGGTGGAGCAGCGCACCGTCGGCCTGTCCGGACGCGGCCCCGACGGGCTGGTCGACCCCGCAGTGCTGGAGCGGCTGCGCCTGCGACTGAATACCGCCCTGGTAGGTCGCCGTGCAGCCGAGGTCGTTCCGGTGCTCGCGGCGCTTGCCGAGCAGGCTCCCGACGACGAGCGGGCCGTACTGGCGGCCGTCACCGATGAGCTGATCGCCGCGCTGCGCCCCGACGCCGAGGAGCGCATCGTGGTTGCAGGCACCGCTAACCTCGCCCGCTCCCTGGACTTCACCGCCATCGGCGCACTCCTGGACGCGGTCGAGGAGCAGGTGGTGCTGCTGCGGCTGTTCAGCTCCGCCGACGCCGCCCGCATCGGTGAGGAGGATGACACCGGTACCACCGTGCGGATCGGCTCGGAGACGCACGAGGATGCCCTGGCAGAGGCCTCCGTGGTCTCCGCCGCCTACGGACCGGGAGACGCAGTCGCCCACCTGGGCGTCATCGGCCCAACCCGTATGGACTACCCGGCCACCATGGCGGCTGTCCGCGCCGTCGCCCGCTACCTGTCCAGATTCCTTACCGACTCTGAAACCGCCGCGGGCTGAGCCGGCCACCCACACAACCCCACCACGAAGGAACACCAGCAAGCGTGAGCGACTACTACGACGTCCTCGGCGTAACCCGTCAGGCCACGGCCGAGGAGATCAAGAAGGCCTACCGCAAGAAGGCCCGCCAGCTGCATCCCGACGTCGCCGGACCGGGGCACGAGGACGAGTTCAAGAAGGTATCCACCGCCTACGAGGTCCTCTCGGACTCAGAGAAGCGCAAGATGTACGACCTGGGCGGTGAGGACGCCCTGCACGGCAACAACGGCTTCGGCGGCGGCTTCACCGGGGACTTCGGCAGCTTCTCAGACCTGTTCCAGCAGGCCTTCTTCGGGGGCGCCGCCTCCCGCGGGCCGGCCTCCCGCACCCGCCGCGGCCAGGACTCACTGCTGGCCGTGGATGTGGACCTGGCCGACGTCGTCTTCGGCACCACCAAGACCGTCACCATGGACACCTACGTCACGTGCGATACCTGCAACGGCTCCTGCTGTGCCCCGGGCACCTCCCCGGTCACCTGCGCCGAATGCAATGGGCAGGGCTCCGTCCAGCGCATGCAACGGTCCCTGCTGGGCAATGTGGTTACCTCCAGCCCCTGCCCGCGCTGCCAGGGCTACGGCACCGTGATCGCCTCCCCCTGCAAGGAGTGCGACGGCGAGGGCCGCAAGCACGTGCGCACCCCCATCGACATCAACATCCCCGCCGGGGTGTCCACCGGCACCCGCATCCGTATGGGCGGGCGCGGCGAGGCCGGACCCGCCGGCGGCCCCAACGGCGACCTGTACGTGGAGATCCACGAGAGGGAGCACGAGTCCTTCACCCGCGAGGGCGACGACCTCTACACCGAGTTGCGCGTACCCATGACCGCTGCCGCGCTCGGCGCCACCTTCCCGCTGGAGACCTTCGACGGCGACCGCAGCGTCTCCGTGCGCGCCGGCACCCAGGGAGGGGACGAGATCGTCCTGTCTGGCCTGGGCGTGGGGCGGCTGCGCCGGCCCGGCCGCGGCGACCTGCGCGTACAGATCGTGGTGGAGACCCCCACCCGCCTGAACGACCGGCAGCGTGCCCTGCTGACCGAGCTGGCCTCACTGCGCGGGGAGGACGGCTACGAGGCGCCCAAGGACGAGTCAGTCATGGGCAAGCTCAAGGAGAAGCTCTCCGGCCGCTGACCGGCCGCGCGCGGCGGCGGCCTGGCCGCTGCCGGACCGCCCGCGGGCGCCTAACGGGCACTGCTTGCAGGCCGCTGCGGCGAATCCGTGGCGGGGCGCGCCCCGAAGATCGCCTGGCCCACGCGCACGCACGTCGAGCCGCCGGCGATCGCCAGCTCGAAGTCGCCGCTCATGCCCATGGACAGCTGCCCGTCGCCTACGGTGCCCGCCTGCAGGCCGGCGTCCCGCAGGGAGCGCATGATCCGGAAGCACTCACGGATGCGGTCGGCGTCGTCGGTATGTGCGGCCAGCGTCATCAGGCCGCGCACCCGCAGGGAGGAGTAGGCCGGCAGGGCCGCCAGGAAATCCGCCACGGCGTCCGGCTCCAGGCCGAACTTGGAGGGCTCCCCGGAGGAGTTGACCTGCACGTACACGTCCAGGCCGCGGCCGGCCGCCTGCAGCCGCCGGTCGAGGGCCTCGGCCACGCGCAGCGAGTCCAGCGCCTGGAACTCGTCGGCGAAGGCGGCCGCATCCCTGGCCTTATTGGTCTGCAGGTGGCCGATCAGCGCCCAGTGGATGCCCAGGTCGGCCAGATTCGTAGCCTTCCGCTTGGCCTCCTGCACCTTGTTCTCGCCCATCTGGGTGATGCCGGCGGCGTGGGCGGCCCGCAGCCGCTCCTCCGGCACCGTTTTGGACACCGGCAGCAGCCGGATCCCGGCTGGATCCCGGCCGGCCGCGCGGGCGGCGGCGTCGATGCGGGCGCGCACGGCGGCAAGGTTGCGGCGGAAGTCTTCGATGGTGGTGGCACTCGGTGCCGCCGACTCAGTCAGTGGGCCCGCGGCTTCGTGATCAGTGGGCGGGAGTGCGGATGACGGCGCGGCGGGCTTCGGGGAGGGCGCTACGGGCGCAGGATCGGTCATGTTCCGTGACGCTAGCACTGCGGTGTGGGCGCGTCGGCCAACGTACCCTGAGGAGGTGACCGCGCCTGTATTCGTTTTCACTCCCGAAACCGTCGAGCCCGCCGGGGCGGCCGACACGGCGGGTCCGGGGAGCCTGCTCACGCTGGTTGGCCCTGAGGCGCACCATGCGGTGTCCGTGCGGCGGCTGCGACCGGGAGAACGGGTGGACCTGGTCGACGGCGCCGGCCTACGACTGGTATGTGAGGTGACCGACGCCGTCGCAGAAGGGGGGCGCCGAGAGCGGTTGGCCGTACGCGTGGCTGAACGACTGGTGGAACCCCAGGCGGTGCCACGCCTAGCGCTCGTGCAGGCGCTGGCCAAGGGCGGGCGTGACGAGCAGGCGGTGGAGACCTCCACCGAAGTCGGTGCGGACCTGATCGTGCCCTGGTCGGCTGAGCGCTGCGTGGCGGTGTGGCGGGGTGTGAAGGCTGCCCGTGGGCGTCAGCGCTGGCAGGCAGCCGCCCGCGAGGCCGCCAAGCAGGCGAGGCGGGCGCGCGTGCCCGAGATCGCGGAGCTGCTCACCACCGCCGAGCTGACCGACTGGGTGCGTCAGGTGTGCGAGGCCGGCGGGACGGTGCTGATCCTGCACGAGGAGGCGACCAGGCCGGTCGGCGACGTGGCGCTGCCGGAGATGCGCGTGGGAGCGGCGGCATCGGAAGCGGCTGGCACAACCGAGGGCGACCATCAGGGGGGTGCTGGCGGTGCGGGAGAGGTGCCGGTGCTCGCCGTCGTCGTCGGGCCCGAGGGCGGGATCAGCCCCGCAGAGGTGGCGGCGCTGGAGAATGCCGGGGCGACCACGGTGCGTCTGGGGCCGCATGTGCTGCGTACGGCTTCGGCCGGACCGGTGGCGCTCGCGGTCCTCGCGCAGCGCGCCGGCCTGTGGGGCTGAGGCGGGTCTCTAGCAGGGGGACGAGTGGCCGAAACGCTTGTGCGCGGCCTGTTTCGAGACACCGAGGGCCGCGCCTATTACGGTCCATGACTCACCGGCCGCACGAGCGTCGGCGACGGCGCGAAACTGGGTGCGCTCGCCCTCACCGGCGGCCCGGCCTTTATGACGGGCGGCCCGACCTGGCCGCCATGCTTGCCGAGCTGCTGGAGCTCGTCGCTGGCGGGAGGCTTAACACCTGCGTGGCTGAGACTATGCCGCTGGACGAGGTGCCCGCCGCCTACGCCCGACTCGCCCGGGGCCACCAGATCGGCAAGCTCGTCTGCGACGTGGCCGGATCGGTCGGTGCGTGAGCTCGGGTGGGGTGTGTTCGGCGTAAAAGTGTCCATCCGTCGCCACTTTGACGGTGCGGTGCCCATTCGTTCGCCGGAGGAACCACAGATGTGCCTGCTATAGAGCCGTTGTTGTTGCGGGATCCGCTGAGTCGATATCTGAAAGTGGCGAGAGATGGACACTTTTGGGTGCGGACGCCGTGTCGGTGGGTGGCGGTTATCTGCTGAAGCTCGGCAGCAGGGCGACACCGAACGTATCCTTCGACCTATCAATAGTCGCGCAGGAGGGTGAGATGGGCACGCGGGGTCGTAGGCGGGCCGGGAGCCCGGATGCCCGGCGGGCGATTCTGGAGGCGGCCCGCGCCGCCTTCGCCCGCGACGGCTACAACACCTCGCTGCGCGGCATTGCACGCGAGGCGGGCGTGGACCCGGCGCTGGTGCACCACTACTTCCCGGAGCGCTCCGACCTGTTCGTGAAGGCGGTCTATGACGGGCCAGACGGGCCGCCGATGGACCCGAGTGCGCTTGACGAAGTCCGACGCCTGCCCGCCTGTCAGCAGGGAGGGGCACTGGTGCGCGTGTTCATCACTCAGTGGGATCGCATGGGCCAGGACCGCTTCTCTGCGCTGCTGCGCGCGGCACTGACCAACGAGGGCATGGTGGGGCGAGTGCGTGAACTCGTGGTCGGCGCTCTGATAACCCCGCTGGTCGCGAAAGTAGCCCCAGACCGAGTCCGCCTGCGCTCCCAACTGGTTGCGGGCCACCTGGTGGGACTGGGTATGACGCGCTGGGTCGCCCGCCTCGACGCCGTATCCGCCGCGAGCCCGGAGGAACTTGCGGCCGCCGTCGGGCCGGTGATCCAGCACTACCTGACCGGCGAGCTCGGCGGACAAGACGGCGTCGCCAGTGGGCAACTCGACGCTACCGACTCCGACTCCCGGGCCTAGGGAGCCGCAGGCTGAGTCGCCGGGAGTTTGCGTGCACAAGGCGGAGCGGCCTTGCCGTACAGGGATGGCACACGATGCTCGGCAAGTGCGCGGAGACGCAGGCAGGAGGGCCTTGCCTTGCAGGTATGGCACCCCTATATTCATCGCATGATGAAAAACGGGTGGAGTACCCGCCGCGGTGGCCGCGCGCCTACCGGAGCGGTCGCGTCCCCGAGCGCTGTTCGCGTTCGTGGGCTGCGGGTGCGTCGCGGCGGCAACGAGATCCTGCACGGCCTGGATCTGGAGCTGCGCCCCGGCTCCATCATCGGCCTGCTCGGCCCCTCGGGCTGCGGCAAGACCACCCTGATGCGCGTACTCGTCGGCGTACAGCACTACGAAGGCACGATTGAAGTGCTGGGGAAGCGGCCGGGTGCTCCCGCCGTACGCGACCGGGTCGGCTATGTGACGCAGGCGGCGGCCGTGTACAAGGACCTGACCGCCCGCCAGAACCTGCGCTACTTCGCCGCACTGGCCGGCCGGCGCGCCCGCGACATCGACGAGGTGCTGGACACGGTGGGCCTGACCGACCTCGCCGACCGGCGCGTGAGTACCTTCTCCGGCGGCGAGACCGGTCGGGTCTCGCTCGCCTGCGCCCTGGTGGCCGGACCGGAACTGCTGATACTCGACGAACCGACGGTCGGCCTGGACCCACTGACCCGGGAGGGGCTGTGGGCGACCTTCCGTGATCTGGCCGATGCGGGCGCCACCCTGCTGATCTCCAGCCACGTCATGGACGAGGCCCTGCGCTGCGATCGCGTGCTGCTCATGCGCGCCGGCCGCTTCCTGGCCTCCACGACCGCGAGCGAGCTGCTGGAGCGCACGGGTGCAGACACGCTCGACGCGGCCTTCCTCGACGTCGTCCGGCGGGCGGAGCGCGGGGAGGGGGAGCGGTGAACCCACGTACCTTCGCCGCCACCGTCCGCCGCGTCCTGGCGCAGCTGGTGGCCGACCGCCGCACCCTCGGGCTGATCATGGTGGTGCCCGCCGCGCTGCTGACCCTGCTCTACTTCGTCTACTACGACTACCCGCACGGAGAGCAGCTGTTCAACCGGATCGCCGTGGCCATGATGGCGATCCTGCCGATGCTGGTTATGTTCCTGGTCACCAGCGTGACCATGCTGCGCGAGCGCGGCTCCGGCACGCTGGAGCGGCTGTGGACCACACCCCTGCACCGCGCCGACCTGCTGCTCGGCTACGCCGCCGCCTTCACCGCCACGGCGGTGGGGCAGTCGCTGGTGCTGTGCGCCGTGGCCGCGTGGTGCCTGGGGGTGCAGATCGCCGCCTCCTGGGCGTGGGTGATTCTCACCGCGCTGGTCGACGGCTTCCTCGGCGTGGCACTGGGCCTGTTCGTCTCCGCCTTCGCCCGCACCGAGTTCCAGGCCGTGCAGTTCTTCCCCGTGATCATCGGCCCGCAGATCTTCCTGTGCGGCCTGCTGGTCGCGCGCGATCAGTTGCCGCGCGTGCTGGAGCTGTGCAGCAACGTGCTGCCCATGAGCTGGGCCGTCGACGCCGTCGGCGAGCTGAGCGCGAACACCGTACCGACCGCCGCCTTCGGCGCTGACCTGGGGCTGGTGGCCGGGGCAGGCGTGGCGATCCTCGCGGTGGCCGCCCTGACCGTGCCGCGGCGGGTGCGGTGAGGGCGGTGTGGCGGGCGGTGTGTTCGCTGTACCGACTTGGTGTCTTAGTGCCTCATCTTGGTGCCTTCGTGCACCGACTTAGTGGCTCGACTTAGTGACTCGACCGGCACGCTTGGGGTACCGTCACACTCGGCTGACTCGCGCGCTTGTTCACCGACCTTGGCCGAGTTGTTGCCGGAAAGGTAGTCCGCGCGCACCCGGTCCTCCACATCGATGACGGGCTCAGGTGTGCAGGCTTCGGCCGCCTGCTCGAATACGCGCCGGACGCCGGTGCCCCCAGGAAGCGGGTGGGGCGGGGCAGGCGGCAAGGATCGTCGTCTCTCCCAGCGTCACACGTCGATGGCTGGAGCGAGCTGGGGTGAGATCCTGTCATCAATGCGGCTGGCATTGCGCGCCTATTCGGCGAGCGGGAGCGGGACTTCGACGCCCAGCACCAGACACAGCCCTTCGGCACGTTACTTCGACCGACTTCGACACGTAACGTCTACGGACCTCGGCGGTTATATCGGCCGACCTCGGCGGTTGCTTCGGTTGGCCGGTAGCATGGAGGACAAGATGACGAGTTCGCCCATCACACCAGCAGCCGCGACCGCGGCGACCACCTCTCCGGCCTCCGCCGGATCCACTTCCACCGCAGGTTCTGCCGGTGCGTCCGCAACCGCCGGACCGGCGGACGTCACCCGCACCCTGACCCTGCCCGATGACCTCGCCCCCGTCGCCCTGCTCGGCGCCCGCGACGAGGTGCTGCGCGCAGTCGAGCGCGGCTTCCCCGACGTGTCCGTGCACGTGCGTGGCACCACCGTCACTGTCACGGGCGCTGCCGCCCGCGTGGACGTGGTGGTCGTGCTGCTGTCTGAACTGATCGACGTCGCCCGCGCCGGCACGCCCCTGACCGCCGACGCCGTCGACCGCGCCATTAGCCTGCTGGACGCCTCCGCCCGCCCCGCCGACATCCTCACCGACGAGGTCCTGACCACCCACGGGCGCTCCATCCGCCCCAAGTCCCTCGGCCAGAAGGCCTATACCGACGCGATTGAGAACTCCACCATCACCTTCGGCATCGGCCCCGCAGGAACCGGCAAGACCTACCTGGCCATGGCCAAGGCCGTCGACGCCCTGGCCCGCAAGCAGGTCTCCCGTATCATCCTCACCCGCCCGGCCGTGGAGGCGGGGGAGAACCTCGGCTTCCTGCCCGGAACCCTCACCGACAAGATCGACCCCTACCTGCGGCCCCTGTACGACGCCCTGCACGACATGCTCGACGCCGAGGCCCTGCCGCAGCTGATCGCCGCCGGCACCATCGAAGTGGCCCCGCTGGCCTACATGCGCGGACGCACCCTGAACGACGCCTTCATCATCCTGGACGAGGCCCAGAACACCAGCCCCGAGCAGATGAAGATGTTCCTCACCCGCCTCGGCTTCGGCTCCAAGATGGTGATCACCGGGGACGTCTCCCAGATCGACCTGCCCGGCGGGCGCCCCTCCGGGCTGCGGGTGGTGCGCCGCATCCTCGACGGCCTGGAGGACATCAGCTTCTGCGAACTGACCGCCGCCGACGTAGTACGCCATCGGCTGGTCGGCCAGATCGTCGACGCCTACGCCCGCTATGACGCCGAGCACGCCGAACCGGCCGGTCGCCCCGGTCCGGCCCCGTACCGCCGTGAAGGCTCCCACCGCCGCACCCCCTCCGAGTACCGAGACAGGAACCGCCCATGACCACCGAGGTCATTAACGAGACCACCACCACCATTGACGCCGCCGAGTTCGCCGCCCTGGCGGACCACGTGCTGTCCGCCATGCACGTCAGTCCCATGGCGGAGCTCAACATCCTGTTCATCGACCCCGAGCCCATGGCCGAGCTGCACGTGCGCTGGCTCGACCTGGAGGGCCCCACGGACGTGATGAGCTTCCCCATGGATGAGCTGCGGCCCGGTACTGCCGAGAACGAGACACCGCCGGGCACTCTGGGCGATGTGGTGCTGTGCCCGCAGGTGGCTGCCAAGCAGGCGCTTGAGGCCGGGCACAGCGCCGTGGAGGAGATGCTGCTGCTGACCGTGCACGGCATCCTGCACCTGCTCGGCTATGACCACGCCGAGCCGGAGGAGAAGAAGGAGATGTTCGACCTCCAGCGCCAGCTCCTGCTGACCTTCCTGGCGGAGCGCGGCAAGTGACCGCCGCTCCCTCCGTGCTACTGCTGCTCGCCGCGGTGGTAGCGCTCGGCTTCGGGATGGCGCTGTCAGCGGGGGAGGGGGCGCTTACCCGCATGACCCGGGCCGCCGCCGAGGATCTCGCGGAGGCAGGGCGGCGCGGCGCCGAGAGGGTCGTGGCCCTGACCTCCCGCCGCGAGCAGGTCCTCGGCACGCTCGTCGGCCTGCGCGCAGGCGTGGACATGCTGGTGGCGGTCCTGGTCACCCTGGGCGTTGCCGGGCACTTCGAGAAGTGGTGGCAGGTCCTCCTCGTGGCAATCGGCCTGAACCTGGTGCTGCTGGGCCTGCTCGTAGGGGTCTCTCCGCGCTCGGCCGGCCGCCGCAACCCCGCCGGTACCCTTCTGGCGCTGGCGGGCCTGCTGGAGCGGGTCGATGCTCTCGGCGCACCCTGGCGCTGGCTGCAGGCCCGGTTCGGGCACGCCGCCGCACTCACTGATGCCGAGCTGCGCGCCGAGGTCACCGAGGACCTGCGCGAGATGATCGACGAGATCGGCGACTCCGAGACCATTGAGGACGAGGACCGCGAGATGATGCGCAGCGTGGTCGAGCTCGGGCAAACCCTCGTGCGCGAGGTCATGGTGCCCCGCACGGACATGGTCACCATCGATGAGGACAAGCCCACCTCTGCCGGCATGCGCCTGTTCATCCGCTCCGGCTTCTCACGCGTACCCGTGATCGGGGAGGACGCCGACGACGTGCACGGCATCCTCTACCTCAAGGACGTGCTGCGGCGCCTGTCGGACCACCCTGAGTACTGGGAGCGGCCGGTATCCGACTTCACGCGTGAGGCCGTGTACGTGCCCGAGACCAAGCTCGCCGATGACCTGCTGCGCGAGATGCAGCTGGGGCACTTTCACATTGCCCTGGCCGTGGACGAGTACGGCGGTATCGCCGGCCTGGTTACCCTGGAGGACCTGCTGGAGGAGGTCGTGGGAGAGCTAACCGACGAGCACGACCCCGCCGAGCCGGTGGCTGAGGACCTTGGTGATGGCACGTTCCGCGTGCCCGTGCGCCTGGGCCTGGACGCCCTCGGTGAGCTGTTCGACCTGGAGATCGAGGACGACGACGTCGACACTGCCGGCGGGCTGCTCACAAAGGCCATCGGCAGGGTGCCGCTGCCCGGCGCCAGCGGTGACGTGCAGGGCATCCACCTGGTGGCTGAGGAGGCCACCGGGCGACGGCGGCAGGTTGCCACCCTGCTGGCCTCCCGCAGCGCCTCCGCCCAGTCGCGGCCCCGGAACGCCGCCGCTGCCGGCAGTACGGCGGGCGCGAGAACCGACCATGATCGGAAGGAAGAGTGACACCGATGACCAATGCCACCGACGCCGACGGCTTCCCCATCCTGCCGGACGAACCGGACGCGGATGACCCCACCCGCGCACCCATCGCCGTCCCCGAACACCCTGAGGACTTCCGCGCCGGCTTCGTCTGCCTGCTCGGCCGCCCCAACACCGGCAAGTCCACACTCACCAACGCGCTGGTGGGCCAAAAGATCGCCATCACCTCCGGCCGCCCAGAAACCACCCGCCACAACGTGCGCGGCGTCGTCAGCAGACCGGACAGCCAGTTGGTGCTGGTGGATACCCCCGGCTTCCACCGCCCCCGCACCCTGCTCGGCCAGCGCCTGAACGACCTGGTGCGTGAAACGCTCACGGGCGTGGACGTAGTCGCCTTCTGCATCCCCGCCGGCGACAAGATCGGCCCCGGCGACCGACTCATCGCCCGGGAACTGGCCGACCTGGGCAAGCCGGTCGTCGCCGTCGTCACCAAGACCGACTCCGTCTCCCGCGCCAAGCTGGCCGAGCAGCTGCTTGCCGTCGACGCACTCGGCGACTGGGCGGATATCGTGCCCGTCTCCGCGCTCAAGGGGGACCAGGTCGACGTGCTGGAGGAGGTCCTCACCTCCCACCTGCCACCCTCCCCGCCGCTGTACCCCACCGACTCCGTCACCGATGAGCCCCAGGCCGTCATGGTCGGCGAGCTCGTCCGAGAGGCCGCCCTGGAGCGCCTGCGGGATGAGCTGCCGCACTCGCTGGCCGTCGTCGTCGACGAGATCGTGGACCCGGACGCGGAGGCGGAGAATGCGGGCCGTGTAAAGGGCACCGGAAACCGGCTGCAGGTGCGCGTGAGCCTGCTGGTGGAGCGCGACTCGCAGAAGGCCATTGTGATTGGCCGGGCAGGCGCCAACCTCAAGGCCATCGGCTCCGAGGCACGGCGCGGCATCCAGGAACTGCTGGGCCGCAAGGTCTACCTCGACCTGCATGTGCGCACCGTCAAGGACTGGCAGTCCGACCCCAAGGCACTGACCAAACTAGGATTCTAAGACTCCTCGCCCATGCACCCATTCCCCGACTCCCACCGCCGTCCCAAGCGCCGGACCCGTCGCGGCCGCCCCATGACCATCCTGGCTCGCAGGATCGGCCCCAAGCGGCAACCCGCACGCATTACCGCAGCCGAGCTGCGTTCCGGCTGGGCCTGGATGCGCGAGTTCCCGCACCGCGCCTGGACGCTGTTGTCCGGGCTGTGGCGCACTGAGCGCCGTCGCACCCTGATCGTGCTGGCCGCGGCGATCGGCGTGGCCATCCTTATGGGGCTGCTCGGGACTGGGGGGCGGGAGATCTGGGAGATCCTGCTGACCATAGGGCTGGGCGCCCTCGTACTTGCGGTCTCCACCGACCACCGCACCATTGGCGGGGTGGCGGTTACCGTGCTGGGGCTCAGCCTCGTCGGCACGCTCGCCGGGCCGCGCTGGAACCCTCAGCCCCTGACGGACTCCCTGGCCCCGACCACCACTGACACCAGCATCGGCGGGGCCGTGACCACCGCCCCCGTCGGCACGTACGCGGTGGACACCAGCACTGTCATGGTCACTCAGGCCGACGGTGAGGAGGTACCCGCCCTGCTGCGTCGCCCCATCGGGGTGGATGCAGACACCCCCGGCGTCGTCTTCATGCACGGCGCCGGCACTCACAGCATCTGGGGCTTCTCCGAGCAGGCCGAGTCGCTGGCCTCGGCCGGAGTAACCACCCTGGTTCCCTCCAAACCCATGGAGGACTACTCCACAACCGAGCGCAACTACCTGTCCATGGCCGCCGACTATCAGTGCAGTCTTGACTATCTGATTGCGTTGGACGGCGTGAACGCCGACGACGTCGGCGTCTACGGCGAGTCAGAGGGCGCCATTCCCGGCGTGGTGCTGACTGCCCAGGACGAGCGCGTTGCCTTCCTGATCCTGGCCAGTGCCCCCGTGGTGCGGCTGCGGGAGCAGGCCGCGCTGGCGGTGGACAGCTACATGCGCAACGTGGGTGTGCCGGATGCGATGCTCGACCTGATCCCGCGGGTGCTCGGCAGCACCCAGATTCCCGGAGGCGGATTCGAGTACGCCGATTTCGACTCCGTGGCCTACCTAGAGACGATCAGCGTCCCTGTGCTCATGGTCTACGGCACCGCCGACGCCTCAATGCCCCTGGTGCAGGGACCCGGCACCGTGTGGGAGGCCCTGCAGGACGCGGGCAACGACCAGCTCACCGTCCGCTACTACGACGGCGCAAACCACGGCCTCAAGCTCGGTATCACCACCGACGGGTCCCTGGCCCCGGGGGTAACCCGTGACCTTTCACGGTGGGTGACAGGACTGCCGGAGACCGCGGCCGCCGAGCCCCACGTCGCCGGCGCCACCCCCACCCAGGCCTACTGGGCGCAGACGCCCGACCCCACCCGCTGGTACGCCTCCGGAGACCTGATGCTCGCCACCCTCGTGATCGGCTTCGGCCTGATGGTGATGGCGGGCATCGGCTGGCTCCTGGGGCAGGCGCCCCGGCTGCGTGGACGGCGTGGCCTGCACCTGCCCGACCCCATCGGGCGCTGGTCCGTGTCCCTGTGCATGAGTGTGACTGCGGCCTGGCTGCTGTACGTGGTCTACATTCTGGGGGTGGCCTCCCTGGCCACTAGCTACCGCACCAATCACCTGTTCTCCTACGGTGGCTGGGTAGTAGTCCAGCTGGTGGCGGTTATCGCCGTCGTCATGCTCGTCAAGCTCGTCTACCGCGCCCGCCTCATGCGGGCGGCGGCGCATGATGCCAACCGGGAGCGCGGCGAGAAGGGACGCTGGCTCACCGTCCCTGCGGCGGCGGTGCTCTCTGCGGCCGTGATCGGGGCTGCGACGCTACTGGTTGCCATCGCCTACTGGGGCCTGTTCCCCATGCTGGTATGAGTGGTAGTGAGCGGGCAGGCAGGCCGTGAGAGCCCTGAAGCTGGTCGCCTGGGCGTGCAGCCTGCGTAGCCCCGGGTTGGTATTCGCCCCGTCGGTACGCTCGTGCGCGCTAGCGCTGATGCTCGTACTCATCTGGGCCGCCACCCAGGGCGAGGTGATCATCACCGGCGGTCTCGCCCGGTCGCTGACGGTTGCGGGCCTCGGGGCACTGGTCGCGGTGGCGAACGCCTCGGCACTACTGCGCGATCTCGACTCCGCTCGACGCGGGGCGCTGCGCTACTACGGATTCCGGCCGGCGGACTTCCTCGCGCTGTACGCAGTCATGTCCCTGCCGCTGACGGCGTTGGAGGCTGTGTGTGGAACGTTAGTACTGGACTTTCCGGGCTGGTCCGAACCGGGCCGCTTCGGGCTGCTGTTGGCGGCGTGGACGGTGACGACGGCGCTGGGGGCGGTTGCCGCGGACTGGCTTGGACACGTCGGCATTGCACCCGGGCTCCCAATGACGCGGCTAAAGCTGCGGATTGGTGCCAGGTTGCGGACCCGGGTCTCTTCGCTGTGCGTGGTCTACCTGTGCTCGGCCTCCTGGTTGCCGACGATTCTGGTGGCAGCTGTGGGCGTGGTGAGCGCATACGCGCTGGGACGCTTCGGTCAGTCGGTCTTCGTTGGCGTGTTCGTCGCGGGTGCCTACCTGGCTGCGACGGTGATCGGCGTTCTCGCCGAGGTCGATGACACGCCTTCAGCCCGCTATGCCAGGAGCCGTTACGCCATCGCCGACGCGGAGCTGCGGCGCGCCAAGCTCGCGCTGGCGCTGCCGCTACTGGTTGCCGAATGCCTGACGGCTAGCACGCTCGGCATGGTCGCCGGGGCCCGCATCGATGCCGTCCACCTGCTGGTGTGCCTGGTATACCTGCCGCTACTGGCGATGGCGCTGGCCGACGCGGCCACCGCCTACACCCGGCGGCATCGCATGCTGCCCGCCGCGGAGCTGGGCGGGGCACTGCTTGCCCTGGTTCCGGGGCTGCCCCTGGCGGTGCTCCCGGTCGCCGCCCACCTACTGCGCAGGAGCAAACATGCTTGAAGTCATTGACGTACAGCGTCGGTACCGCGGCGGGCGCGGCACCGGGCCGCTGACCCTGGAGGTGGCAGCGGGGGAGGTGCTCGGCGTCGTCGGCCCCAACGGGGCGGGCAAGACCACGCTCTTCGGCGCCCTGTGCGGGGTGAACGACTTCCAGTCCGGCACCGTCCGCCTGGACGAACGCGAGCTGGGGCGGCGCCTGCCCGCCGAGGCCTGTGGCTTCCTGCCCGAGCAAAGTCGGCTGTTCCCACAGCTCACCGCCCGTCAGGCGTGCCGCTTCGAGGCCTCCATGCGGCACCTGGAGGTGGACGAGGACGCGCTGGAGGGGCAGCTGGACCGCTTCGGCTGCGCCGACTTCCGCGACACCGAGGTAAGGCACCTGTCCCAGGGAATGACCCGCCGCCTGGGGATCGCCTGCGCCTTCCTCGGTGCCCCTCGGGTGGTGGTGCTGGACGAGCCGCTGAACGGGCTCGATGTGGAGGGCGTGCTGCTGTTCCGACGCGCCCTGGCCGACTACCTTGACGGCGGCGGCATCGCCCTGATGTCCAGCCACATCCTCAGCGTGCTCGACGAGGTCTGTCAGCGGGTGGTGCTGCTCAAGGACGGGCTGGTGGCCGCTACCGTGGACGTGCGCAACGGCGGCGCCGAGCGGGCCTACCTCGAGGTCTTTGGGCAGTGAGTGGGCACGCATTGACGTAACACTCTGGATGGTGACCTACAGTGCTAAGTGAAGTCGTAATGCGGCATCAACCTTGGCCATGAGCTCTGCCGGCAAGTGTCCTACCACCTGACCGAGGCGTTGAACCGCCACGGAACGCACCTGTTCCGCCTGTGCCTTGGAGTCCAATGACAGCCCGGTTAACTCCGCAGGGAGAAGGACTTGGAACGGGAGAACACGCTCAGTTGAGCTCGTGACTGGTACCACCGTTACAACACCTCGGTCGAGAACCGCGGCCGCCGTATTGGCGTCGTCGTTGCTTACCACGACGGCAGGTCTGCGCGTGTTTGCCTCGCTGCCGATCACGGGATCGAGGTTCACAATCCGTATCTCACCGCGCAGCATCATCGTCCCCGTCGGCGACTGTCATGTCCCATTCGGATGAGTCTGGGGAATCCGCCCAGTCCCTCCAGGCTTCCATGTAGGCATCGCGCAAATTCTCCCGGTGAAGACGACGTATAGCCGTTTGGACTCCCGCGGATCTTGAAGGAAGACCTTCCTGGCTCACGTACTCGTCTAGGAGTGCTAGATCCGCCTCACTCAGGCTCACACTGACTTTCATACCCAACAACTACCGCTAGTCGCTAAACGGTGGCAGTCTGGTGGCAGAACCGGTGTGCCGGTGTTGTGTTCAGGCCAGGGGCGGGAACTCCTCCAGGGAGAACACCGACTCCACGGGCACGTCGAAGTAGCGGGCGATGCGCAGCGCCAGGTAAAGCGACGGGGCGTACTCGCCGCGCTCCAGATAGCCGACCGTCTGGTAGTGCACGCCGAGCGCCTCCGCCAGCTGCCGGCGGCTGACCCTGCGGTCCGCGCGCAGCACGGCGATGCGGTTGTGAACGACCTCTCCGGACATCTCACAGCCCAGTCTGCGAGCGGATCGTCGACTGGGTGCGATTCAGCCCGCCGATTGTCTCCTTGCGGAAGCTGCGGCGAATGACCGGCGGCACCAGCCCGAAGCCGACGACGATCCAGGTCAGCAGCACCCCGACGGCCAGCGCCGGGTGGAAGCTGCCGCCGATCTCCCAGGACGGATCGCCCACGAGCGCCCAGCGGGTCAGGTGCCCGGACCAGTAGGTCGGCAGCACCATCTGAATGCCCTGCACCCAGCCCGGCAGCGCGGAGGTCGGGTAGCAGCAACCGGCCAGGAACAGCACCAGGCAGATCACCATGTTCACCATGTAACTGTAAACGCCGCGGATGAACACGCTGAGGAAGAACCCGAGCGGCGCGCACGCCAACGAGGCCAGCGCGGCAATAAGCAGACAGAGCAGCGTCGTTCCGGTGGAGGGCATCGT
Source organism: Actinomyces sp. 594 (assembly GCF_019325145.1). Classification (NCBI taxonomy): domain Bacteria; kingdom Bacillati; phylum Actinomycetota; class Actinomycetes; order Actinomycetales; family Actinomycetaceae; genus Actinomyces; species Actinomyces sp. 594. The sequence goes on along the minus strand of NZ_PIZC01000065.1, from coordinate 10,118 downwards.
GACAGCAATGAACAGGACAGTCCCTAGAAGGATCATCGCCTGCATGAGGAACACCAGCACCACGGTGGACAGCGTCTTGCCGATCGCCCAGGTGAGCGGTCCGTGCGGGAGGATGCGCACCCGCAGCAGTGCGCCCCCGATGCGATCGGTATAGGTCTCCGCTCCAATCTGTGCCATGACGAGACTGGCGAAGCCGCCGACGGCGCCGGCCGCGAGCATGGTGCCGAAGGCACTGGTGGAGTCGAGTCCGCTGAGTGGGCCGTCGCTTATCCGGGAGACGACCAATATGGCGGCCACTGTAAACAGGATGGACGTCGCTCCGGCTCCCACGATGCTCGGGCGCAGGTCGCCGTAGGCCTGACGCGCCGCTGCGCGTAGTACGGACAGGGGCAAAGATCGAGTGGAGGTCATGGCCTGGGCTCCTTGGCGCTAGGGGTGGTTGCCGAATCACTCCGGATGGCCAAGTGATCCGTGCTGCTTTGTCCGGCGTCCGCGGGCTGGGAGACCAGGGCGAGGTAGGCCTCTTCCAGAGTGGGGCGAGTGACCGTCAACTTGCTGATCGCGTCCAGGTCCAGCTGTTGCAGGAAGCGCTCCGGAGCTGCGGTGGCATGCACATGGCGCTCGCCATCCTGCATCCAGGTCACCTCGGCCTCCCGGCCGATGCGCTCACGCAACTCGGTGACGGTGCCTTCGGCGATGATCCGGCCCGCCGCCATGATGACGACCCGCGAGGCCAGGCGCTCCGCCTCGGAGAGGTCATGTGTGGTCATCAGTACGGTGGCCGCGTCGTCCACCCGCTCCATGATCAGGTCGTGCAGACGCGCCTTGGAGACGGGGTCAAGCCCCGTCGTCGGCTCGTCGAGAATCAGCAGCTCGGGGTGACCCAACAGCGCCGCCGCGAAGTCCAGCGTGCGGCGTTGCCCTCCCGAAAGCCGGGAGAGGCGGGAATCGGCCTTGTCCGCCAGCCCCACGGCGTCGAGCACCTCAGCCACCGTGGCCACCCGCGTCGTCGCTGTCAGCAGCATGGAGCGAATCCATTCCAGCTGGTCCTTCACCCGCCACTTGGCGTGATCGGTCCAGTTCTGCTGCACCAGCCCGATCCGCGCCCAGAAGGCTGCATCCGTGCGGCGCGGATCCGCACCGAAGACGCGGACGCTGCCCGCGTGCGGGCGCAGTGAGCCGAGCAGGTTCTCCACGAGCGTGGTCTTGCCGACGCCGTTGGGGCCGAGCAGGCAGACCACCTCGCCGGGCTGGACCGTGAGGCTGACGTCGTGCAACACGGGGTGCTTGCCATAGGCGAATCCGACACCCTGGGCGCTAATCACGGGTGGGGCAGGGGACATGTCCGCTCCTTCCTGGTAGGTGCGCTACTGAATGTAGCAGACCTACTACATATTGCGTGTGATGATGACGGGTGCTGTGGCCGTGAGTTGCGAGAGCTGCTCGTCGTCGCGCCGTCCACACTGTGACCTGGCGTGGCGGAGCGGCGGATTCGCGGTACGGTGTCCCCGTGCGCGCGACCTTGGTCCGGGAGCGGAACCTCCTGCTTAGTCGCCGCGGCGGGGCCTGAACAGGCCGGCACCCCGACCGCGGCTAACTTCGCGTAGCCAGCCACCCCGGCGCGCCGGGCTCCGGCGCCGGCAACCAGCACATCTGCTCAGGAGAACCCAGACCCATGCGTACCGCCCGCCCCGCCCCACAGCAGCCCTCCGGCATGCCCTTCACCAAGTACCGGCCCTTCCTCGACACGGTTGACGTCTCCCTGCCGGACCGCACCTGGCCGAACAACCGCATCACCCACGCTCCCCGCTGGCTGAGCACCGATCTGCGCGACGGCAACCAGTCCCTCATCGAGCCCATGGGGCCCGCCGCCAAGCGCGCGATCTTCGACCTGCTGGTGCGCATGGGCTTCAAGGAGATCGAGGTCGGCTTCCCCGCCGCCTCCCAGACCGACTACGACTTCGTGCGCTCCCTGGTGGAGGACGACGCCATCCCCGAGGACGTGACCATCTCGGTGCTGACCCAGTCCCGCGAGGACCTGATTGACCGCACCCTGGACGCCTGCGTCGGCGCGCCGCGCGCCACCGTCCACCTGTACAACGCCCTGTCCCCGCTGTTCCGCGAGGTCGTCTTCCGCATGGGCAAGGACGACATCCGCGAACTCGCCGTCGAAGGCACCCGCCAGGTAATGGCACGTGCCGAGAAGGTGCTCACCGATGACACCATCTTCGGCTACGAGTACTCCCCGGAGATCTTCGTGGACACCGAGCGCGAGTACTCCCTGGAGGTGTGCGAGGCCGTCATGGGCGTGTGGCAGCCCGAGGGCGACCGCGAGATCATCCTCAACCTGCCCGCCACCGTCGAGCGCGCCACCCCCAATGTCTACGCCGACCAGATCGAGTGGATGAGCCGCAACCTCTCCCACCGCGACGCCGTGTGCCTGTCCATCCACAACCACAACGACCGCGGTTCCGGCATCGCTGCCGCCGAACTCGGCGTGCTCGCCGGGGCCGACCGCGTGGAGGGCTGCCTGTTCGGCCACGGCGAGCGCACCGGCAACGTCGACCTGGTCACCCTCGCCCTGAACCTGTTCAGCCAGGGCATCGACCCCATGCTCGACCTGTCCGACATCGACGAGGTGCGCCGCGTCGTCGAGCACTCCACCCAGATGGACGTGCCCCCGCGCACCCCCTACGCCGGCGAGCTCGTCTACACCTCCTTCTCCGGCTCCCACCAGGACGCCATCAAGAAGGGCTTCGCCGCACGCGCCGAGAAGGTCGCCGCCAAGACCGCCGAGGGACTGACCGAGGCCGAGGTGGACGTGGCCGTGCCCTGGTCCATGCCTTACCTGCCCATCGACCCGCACGATGTGGGCCGCTCCTACGAGGCCGTGGTGCGGGTGAACTCCCAGTCCGGCAAGGGCGGGGTGTCCTACCTGCTGCGCACCACCCACAACCTGGATCTGCCGCGCCGCCTGCAGATTGAGTTCTCCAACATCGTCCAGCGCCACACCGACACCTTCGGCGGCGAGGTCGACGCCAACGAGCTGTGGTCGATCTTCGCCGACGAGTACCTGCCGGCCTCGGCGGCACCCGGCGCCGACCTGCCCACCTGGGGCCGCTACAGCCTCAAGGGCGCCACACTCACCGCGGTTGGCGACGACGAGTCCATCCTTACCGTCACCATCTCCGACGGCGACGAGCGCAAGCTGCTGACCGCATCCGGCTCCGGCCCGCTGGATGCCTTCGTCACCGCCCTGGAGCAGACCGGTGTACAGGTGCGCATCCTCGACTACGCCGAGCACGCCCTAAGCGAGGGCCGCGACGCCCGCGCCGCCTGCTACGTCGAGTGCGAGGTCGGTGGTCAGGTCCTGTGGGGCGTGGGCATCGACCCCTCCATCACCACTGCCTCCTTCAAGGCCGTTATCTCCGCCGTCAACCGCGCCATGCGCTGACAGGGGCGCCGTTGGGGGAGAGGCTCTACCGGGACGAGGCCATCGTCCTGCGCACCTACAAGCTGGGCGAGGCGGACCGCATCGTCGTCATGCTCACCCGCGCCCACGGGCAGGTGCGCGCCGTCGCCAAGGGAGTGCGCCGCACCACCTCGCGCTTCGGTGCGCGCCTGGAGCCCTTCTCCATGATTGACGTGCAGCTGCACGCCGGGCGCAGCCTGGACGTGGTTACCCAGGTGGAGACCATAGATCCGTTCGGCCGTAACATCGCCGCCGACTACGCCATGTTCACCTGCGCCGAGACCATGGCGGAGACCGCCGAGCGCCTCACGCAGGACGACGGCGACCTGGGCACCACCGACTCCCCCCAGCAGTTCTTGCTGCTGTACGGGGCGTTGTCCGCGTTGGCGCGACGCCGTCACGCGCCCGGTCTGGTGCTGGACTCCTACCTGCTGCGGGCCCTGGCCCTGGCCGGCTGGGCGCCCTCCTGCTACGACTGCGCCCGCTGCGGCGCCCCAGGCCCCCACACCGCCTTCCACGTACAGGCGGGCGGTGCCGTCTGCTCCGCCTGCCGACCCGCCGGCTCCGTCGACGTCGAGCCGGGTGCCATGGCGCTGCTCGGCGCCCTGCTCTCGGGGAACTGGGAGCTGGCCGATGCCTCCAGCCCGCGCGAGCGCGCCGAGGCATCCGGATGCGTGTCCGCCTACCTGACCTGGCACCTGGAACGGCGCCTGCGTTCACTCTCCCTCGTAGAAAGGGCCTGACATGCCTGACACGACGGACTCCGCCCCCGGCGGGGGCGCCGCCCCGGATCCGCGCCCGCTCGACGTCGTCCCCCTGCACCGCCAGGGCCTCACCCCGCCGGCGCTGGACCCTGCGTCCGTGCCCGCGCACATCGCCTGCGTCATGGACGGCAACGGCCGCTGGGCCAATGCGCGCGGCCTGCCCCGCACCGAGGGGCACCGGGTGGGGGAGTCGACCATGATGGACGTGATCGCCGGAGCCGTCGAGCTGGGCGTCAAGGAGTTGAGCGTCTACGCCTTCTCCACGGAGAACTGGAAGCGCTCACCGGCGGAGGTCCGCTTCCTCATGGGTTTCACCCGCACGGTGCTGCGCGCCCAGACCGACGACCTGCTGGCCTGGGGCGTGCGAGTGAACTGGGTGGGGCGCGAGCCGAAGCTGTGGAAGTCGGTGCTCAAGGAGGTACGTCGCTCCGAGCGCATCACCGCCGGGAACGACACCATGGTGCTGAACATGTGCCTGAACTACGGCGGCCGCGCCGAGCTCGCCGACGCCGCGCGCGCCATGGCCCGCGACGTGGAGGCCGGGCGGCTGCGGGCGGCGTCGATCAACGAGAAGACCGTGCAGCGCTACCTGTACTCCCCGCACATGCGGGACGTGGACCTGCTGATCCGTACCGGCGGGGAGCAGCGCACCAGCAACTTCCTGATGTGGTCCTCGGCCTACGCGGAGCTGTACTTCTCCGACCTGCCCTGGCCCGAGTTCGACCGCACCGAGCTGTGGCGCGCCTGCGAGGCCTACGCGCACCGCGAGCGCCGCTTCGGCGGCGCCGTCGAGCGGGTCGCCGGCGCCTAAGCACCGCGGCGCTACTTCTACCGAACTCGGTACGTAACAAGTGCCGGTCTCGGTACGTAACAAGTGCCGGTCTGGGTGTGTTACTGGTGCCGGTCTCGGGAGCAGGCGGGGCACAGGCCGAAGAACTCCACGGTGTGCTGCATGTCCGTGAAGCCCTGCTCGGCGGAGACTCGGCGGATCCACTCCTCCAGCTCGTCCCCGGCGACCTCCACCGTGCGACCGCAGGAGCGGCACACGATGTGGTGGTGGTGCCCGGGGCGCTCGCACTCCCGGTACAGCGCCTCACCGTCGGTGCCGCGGATCTGGTCCACCTGGCCTGCCTCCGCCAGGGCGGTCAGGTTGCGATAGACGGTCGCCAGCCCCACCTTGGTGCCCTCCGCCTGCAGGGCGGCGTGAATCTGCTGGGCGGAGCGGAACTCGTTGGTGCGGGACAGGATGTCGGCCACTGCAGCCCGCTGCCAGGTAGCGCGGTGATGCGGTGGATTTCCATTACCCCTGGTGGCGTTGACACTCATGCGGGCACCTCCTGCTGTCCGTGATCAATTCGCATGCCGCCTCCCTGGCGGCGACCGTGGCGGGAGCGGGTGGCACGCACCACCCCGCCGACAAGCGCTACAACGGCGTATGTGCACACCAGTAGCACAACGATCATGGCACCCGGGGAGGCCGCCAGGAAATACGTGATGGTCAGCCCGGCTACGCAGGCGACCACGCCGATCACCATGGCCAGGTGCATGGTGCGTCCGAAGGAGTATGACACCAGCTGGGCGATCGCCACGGGAACGATCATCACTGCGGAGACCAGCAGCGCGCCCACCACCCGCATGGACACGGATACGGTCAGTGCCGCCACCACGGCCACAGTCACGTTCAGCGCGGCCGTGGGCAGGCCGATCGAGCGGGCGAACTCCTCGTCGTGGCACAGCGCGAACAGTGGCCCACGCAAGCCGATTCCCACCGCCAGCACCACGGCAGCGAGCACCACCGTGAACCAAGTGTCAGAGGTTGACACGGTCGCGATCGAGCCGAACAGGTAGCTGGTGAGATTCGTCGTCGTCCCGCCTGCCAGCTTGATCAGGATCACGCCGCCGGCGATGCCCCCGTAGAACAGGATCGCCAGGGCCACGTCGCCGCGGGTGCGCCCGCGGGCGCGAATGACCTCAATCAGCACCGCGCCGAGCACGGAGGCGATGATCGCCCCCGGAATGGCCCAGGCGTCGTGGGGGGTGACGTTCGCGGCCGCGCCGGCGATCCAGCCGAGCGCCACGCCGGTCAGGGCGATGTGCCCAATGCCGTCGCCCAGCAGTGCCAGGCCCCGCTGCACCAGGTAGGTGCCCACCACCGGGGCGGACAGCCCTACCAGCACGGCCACGATATAAGCACGCTGCATGAGCGGGCTTGCCAGCATCTGGCCAAGAGCGGTCATAAAGTCATTCACTGGAGGCCTCCTGCCTGCCGCACGGAGGTGGTCAGTACCGGGGCGTGGTGGGCCGTCGGCTCGGTGGCGCCGTGTTCATGCTCGTGCTCGCAGTTGTCCAGGCGGTCGTGGCCGAGCTCGTCATGGCGGGCGTGATCGTGGGCCAGCGCCTCCCGCGGCCCGTCGAATACCACCCGCCCCTCTGACAGCACCACCGCCCGTTCAACAACATCCGCCAGCTCGCCCATCTCGTGCAGGACGGTCAGCAGCGTCAGTCCCTGCGCGCGCAAGTCGTCCAGGGTGGCCGCTAGCGCCGCACGCGAGGCGCGGTCAATGCCGGCCAGGGGCTCGTCCAGTAGCAGCAGCTCGGGAGAGCGCACCAGGGCGCGGGCGATCAGCACGCGCTGGGACTGTCCGCCGGAGAACACCTGCACGTGGTCCTGCGCGCGGTCGGCCAGGCCTACGGCGTCCAGAGCATCCAGGGCGCGCCGACGGGCCGCACGGCCGCGGTCGGCGAAGGGGCGCCCGGGAGACAGCAGGCCCGAGCGGACCACCTCCAGCGCCGTCGCCGGCACGCCGGAGGAGGCCCCCACCCGCTGTGGCACATAACCGACTCGCTGCCACGGCACCGCGCGGCGCTCGCGAACGTCGTGGCCGAACAGGCGCACCGATCCGGAGCAGGTCGGCACCAGGCCGAGGATCGCCTTTACCAGGGTCGACTTGCCCGAGCCATTCGCGCCCAGCAGCGCGAGCGACTGACCTGCGCCTACCGTCAGGTCGACCCCGTCCAGAATGAGGCTGGATCCCAGTACCACGCTGGTTTCAGCCACTTCAATGGGCGCGGTGCCCGAGCTCGTGGAGGTGGAAAGCGACTTGAGTGTCATGAAGTCCTTCTGCCGATGATGGGAACCGTGATCACTGGCAGGATAGCGCGGTGCGCAGCTCTTGCAGATTGGCTGACATGGCATCGGCGTAGTCACCGGAGGACGGGGCGGACTCAAGCGGGTTCAGCACGGCGGTGGTGGCGCCGGTCTCCGCGGCAAGGGCCTCGGCCGTCTTGGAGGAGACAAGGTCCTCGGTGAAGATCGTCGTCGTGCCGGTCTCCTGCACAATCTTCTTCACGGCGGCCAGCTCGGCCGGGCTGGGCTCGGACTCGGGATCGACCCCGGACACGGAGGCCTGGGTCAGTCCATAGCGATCCGCCAGGTAGCCGAAGGCGGCGTGCGAGGTGACGAAGGTGGTGCGCTCGCACTGGGCCAGACCGGTGGAGTAGTCGGCGTCGAGGTCTGCGAGGGTCTCGGTGAGGCTGGAGAGATTGGCCTGGTAGTCATCCGCGTGATTCGGATCGGCCTGGGACAGGGCGGTCTCGATGGCCTGCGCGGCGGACTGCATGCGCACCGGGTCGAGCCAGAAGTGGGGGTCCGCTGCGTCGGCGTCATGCTCCTCAGCGTGGTCAGCGTCGGCCTCATCCGCATGGTCGCCGTGCGCATCGACGTCACCGTCATGGTTATGGGAATCGTCATGGGAATCGTCGTGAGCATCTTCACGAGCATCGTCATGGTCGTGCTCTACGCCGTCGTGGTGAGTGAGCTCGACCGCGTCGGTGAGATCGAGAACGTCTGGGCCGGAGACCTCGCTCAGCGCGTCGTCCAAGGAGGGCTGGAAGCCGGGGACATATACCACCAGGTCGGTTCCGGACAGTGCGGTGACGTCCTTGGGGGCGAGCTCGTAGTCGTGCGGCTCGACATTCGTGGGAGTAACGGAGGTGACGTTCACGTGCTCCCCGCCGACGGCCTGCGCCAAGTACTGGATCGGGTAGAAGGACGCGGCGACGGACAGCGCCTGGCCGGAGTCGCTACCGCCGGCGTCGGAGGAGCAGGCGGCCAGCGGCAGGCAGGCGATTCCGAGCGCGGCCGCAGCGGTGACAGCGAGTGCTCGACGGGGGCGGAAAGGAACGTTCATGGGAACCATTCTCATCTCCTCGTGGGTGAGTCGTCAAATCCGCTGTTCAGGACCCGTAGACTGGCCCCGCTCGTCCCACCGACCGCGTGCGGACTGTAGACGGCATCAGTATTTGGACCTACGGAGAAACACAGTGGCAGCAACTCCCTCAACGCTCGACCGTGTCATCAACCTTGCCAAGCGGCGCGGATTCGTCTTCCCCTGCGGCGAGATCTACGGCGGCACCCGCTCGGCCTGGGACTACGGACCGCTCGGCGTGGAGCTGAAGGAGAACATCAAGCGCCAGTGGTGGCAGTACATGGTCCGCTCGCGCGACGACGTCGTCGGCCTGGACTCCTCGGTGATCCTGCCGCGCGAGACCTGGGTGGCTTCCGGCCACGTGGCGGCCTTCACCGACCCGCTGATCGAGTGCACCTCCTGCCACAAGCGGCTGCGCGAGGACGAGTTGCAGGAGGCCTACGCCGCCAAGCACGGCATCGACAACCCCGACACCGTCACCCTGGACCAGCTCGTGTGCCCCAACTGCGGTACTCGTGGCGCCTTCACCGAGCCCAAGGCGTTCTCCGGCCTGCTTAAGACCTTCCTCGGGCCGGTTGACGACGAGGCCGGCCTGCACTACCTGCGCCCCGAGACCGCCCAGGGGATCTTCATCAATTTCACCAACGTGATGAGCGCCGCGCGCAAGAAGCCGCCCTTCGGCATCGGCCAGGTAGGCAAGTCCTTCCGCAACGAGATCACCCCCGGCAACTTCATCTTCCGCACCCGCGAGTTCGAGCAGATGGAGCTGGAGTTCTTCGTGGAGCCCGGCACCGATGAGGAGTGGCACCAGTACTGGATCGACTACCGCAAGGCCTGGTACACCGACCTGGGCATCAGCGAGGACAACCTGCGGCTGTACGAGCACCCCAAGGAGAAGCTGTCCCACTACTCCAAGCGCACCGTTGACCTGGAGTACCGCTTCGGCTTCGCCGGCGGGGAGTGGGGCGAGCTGGAGGGTATTGCCAACCGCACGGACTTCGACCTGTCTACCCACGCCGAGCACTCCGGCAAGGACCTGTCCTACTTCGACCAGGGCAAGAACGAGCGCTGGACCCCCTACGTGATCGAGCCCTCGGCCGGACTGACGCGATCCCTGATGGCCTTCCTGGTGGAGGCCTACACGGAGGATGAGGCTCCCAACACCAAGGGCGGCGTCGACAAGCGTGTGCTGCTGCGGCTGGACCCGCGCCTGGCTCCGGTCAAGGCGGCGGTGCTGCCGCTGAGCCGCAAGGAGGAGCTGACCGGCCCTGCCCGCGAGCTTGCCGCCCGGCTGCGCCGCACCTGGAACGTCGAGTATGACGACGCCGGCGCGGTGGGCCGCCGCTACCGCCGCCAGGACGAGGTCGGCACCCCCTTCTGCATCACCTACGACTTCGAGTCGCCGCAGGACGGCGCGGTCACCGTGCGTGAGCGCGACACCATGGCCCAGGAGCGCATCCCGCTTGAGGGCGTGGAGCGCTACCTGGCCGAGCGCCTGATCGGCTGCTGAACAGTCGGCTGCCCGCCGGTCAGATGCCGGCTGCCCGGCCAGACGCCTGAGTGGCGTCTGGCCGGTGCGTGCGACCGTTCCACGGCCTCGGTGACGTTGCACGACCTTGGTGTGTGTTCCACGACCCCCGGGTGGTCGTGCAACAGGCACCAAGGTCGTGCAAC